>NZ_JALQDI010000002.1:0-208468 GCF_023631305.1 Caballeronia sp. INML3B | reverse complement strand
ACCACCCCCCCCCCCCCCGCCCCCCACCCCCCCCCCCCCCCCACCCCCCACCCCCCCCCCACCCCCCACCCCCCCCCCCCCCCCCCCCCCCCCCCCCACCCCCCCCCCCCCCCCCCCCACCCCCCCCCCCCCCCCCCCAAAAACCCCCCCCCCCCCCCCCCCCCACCCCGCCCCCCCCCCCCCGCTGCTTGTTACTGCGTTTGAAGCCGCTGGACTTCGACGATGCACCCCGTCGCTCGCTGCTTCGTTCGTAGCGATCGGCGGATTCGGAACCGTTATCGGTTCCGTCATCCGCCGTGTCAGCCTTCGCTCCGAACCGACGCTTCTGCATCGCCCTTCAGGCCCGATGCTTACTCGTCGTCGGCCGTTGCGGCGCCTGCGACAACAGCCTCGCCCAACGCGGCCACACCCAGCGATTCGCGGATCTTGTTCTCGATCTCGCGTGCGATGTCCGGATTCTCGCGCAGGAATTCACGCGCGTTGTCCTTGCCCTGACCGATGCGATCGCCGTTGTAGCTGTACCAGGCGCCAGCCTTGTCGACCAGCTTCGCCTGCACGCCGAGATCGATGATTTCGCCCTGACGCGAAATGCCTTCGCCGTACAGGATGTCGAAAATGGCTTCGCGGAACGGCGGCGACACCTTGTTCTTCACGACCTTCACGCGCGTCTCGTTACCGATGACTTCGTCGTTCTTCTTGATCGAGCCGATACGGCGGATATCCAGACGCACCGACGAATAGAACTTGAGCGCGTTACCGCCCGTAGTGGTTTCCGGGTTGCCGAACATCACGCCGATCTTCATGCGAATCTGGTTGATGAAGATCACGAGGCAGTTCGTGCGCTTGATCGTACCGGTGAGTTTGCGCAGCGCCTGCGACATCAGACGCGCTTGCAGACCCGGAAGCGAATCGCCCATTTCGCCTTCGATTTCCGCCTTCGGCACGAGCGCCGCGACCGAGTCGATGACGATCATGTCGATGGAGCCGGAGCGCACCAGCGCATCCGCGATTTCCAGCGCCTGCTCGCCCGTGTCCGGCTGCGAGATCAGCAGATCCTGCGCGTTCACGCCGAGCTTTTGCGCGTATTGCACGTCCAGCGCGTGTTCCGCGTCGATGAACGCCGCCGTGCCGCCGAGCTTCTGCATCTCCGCGATCACCTGCAGCGTGAGCGTAGTTTTACCCGAGGACTCCGGGCCGTAGATTTCCACGACACGGCCGCGCGGCAGACCGCCGACGCCGAGCGCGATGTCCAGTCCGAGCGAACCGGTGGAGACCACCTGAATGTCTTCGACCGCCTCACCTGCGCCGAGCCGCATGATCGACCCTTTGCCGAATTGCTTTTCGATCTGCGAGAGCGCGGCGGCCAGGGCTTTGCTCTTTTCCGCAGTCATTCCAGCCGGGCCTTTCTTGCTTTCTTCCATGAATCGTCCTTTGCTATGATGAACGGCGTCTGAGGCAGTGTTCACGGGCTTTTCCGCTGCTCGATCGAGCATACGAAACCGCGCTTCCACTCACGCAGACACTGTATAAAAAAACAGTAGTTTTTGCAAGCACAGATCGGCGTGACGCAACTTTTTTCCACGCCGCGCGAGACGCGCAAAGACTACGAAACACCTGGAGACCGCCGCGCCGGGCGACACACGGTGCCGGCAATGCCGATGCGCTTCATCGCGCATGCACGGCGTAAAAAAGGCGCACACGACGATGCGAATCCTCATTGCCGAAGACGACAGCATACTCGCGGACGGCCTCGTCCGATCACTCCGCCAATCGGGATACGCCGTCGACCATGTGAAGCATGGCGTCGAGGCGGACACCGCTCTTTCCTTGCAGACGTTCGACCTGCTGATACTCGATCTGGGCCTGCCGCTCATGCCCGGTCTCGAAGTCCTGCGCCGCCTGCGCGCGCGCAACTCGCAGATGCCCGTGCTGATTCTGACCGCCGCCGACAGCGTCGATGAACGCGTCAAGGGCCTCGATCTCGGCGCGGACGACTATATGGCCAAGCCTTTCGCGCTGAACGAGCTCGAAGCGCGCGTGCGCGCGCTCACACGGCGCGGCGCGGGCGGCGGCCCGACGGTCGTGAAGCACGGCTCGCTTTCTTTCGATCAGGTCGGACGAATTGCGACGATCGGCGATCAGGTCATCGATCTGTCCGCGCGCGAGCTCGGCGTGCTCGAAGTGTTATTGCAAAGAACCGGCCGGCTCGTGTCGAAGGAACAGCTCGTCAATCATCTGTGCGAGTGGGGCGAGGAAGTCAGCAATAACGCGATCGAGGTCTATGTGCATCGGCTTAGAAAAAAGATCGAGCCGAGCGGCGCGAAGATCATTACGGTACGCGGCCTGGGTTACACGCTCGAGAAAGCGGGCGCGGCGACACCTGGCGCAAGCGGCACGAGCGGCACGAGCGGCACAAGCGGCACAAGCGGTACCAGCGGCACACACGGCGCGAACGGCGCGGGCCCGCAACCGTCGGGCGTCGCCACCGGCCATCACTATAAGTAGCGTGCATGGCGTCGCCCGTTTCCACCGAACCGCCCGAGTCGAAAAGCCAGGCACAGGCGAACGCCGACGATTCCGACGCCCTGCGCGACGCGCGCTACGCCAATCCCTTCGCGCCGCCCGACGAACTCGAGCCCGACAACGAGACGCATCCGCGCTCGCTCTTCGGTGAAATTCTCGACTGGATGCTCGCGCCGCTTCTGCTGCTCTGGCCGATGAGCATCGCGGTGACGTATCTCGTCGCGAAATCGATCGCGAACGGGCCGTTCGACCGCGCGCTCGAAGCCGACGCCTACGTGCTCGCGCGCCAGATTCAGCCGGTCAATGGCGTCGCCGAATTGCGCCTGCCCGATGCGACGCGCGATTTCCTGCGCGCCGATAACGTCGACAGCGTGTTTTTCCAGGTGCTCGGCACGCGCGGCGAGCTGGTCGGCGGCGACCGCGACATGCCCTTGCCGCATGACGACGATCGTCCGCAGCCGGGCATCGTCGAGTTTCGCGACGACGTGCTGCGCGGCAACGACATTCGCGTCGCCTATACGACCGTCTATCTGCCCGGACTCGCGCCCGGACGCGATCCTGACAGCGCGCAGCCGGTGCTCGTGCAGGTGGCCGAAACGCTCGACAAGCGCAGCCAGCTCGCCAACGACATCATCAAGGGCGTGATCCTGCCGCAGTTCGTGATCCTGCCGCTCGCCATCATCCTCGTATGGTTCGGACTGTCGCGCGGGCTCGCGCCGCTGCATGCGTTGCAGTCGAACATCCGCGCACGCCGCCCCGACGATCTCTCGCCGCTTCAGGCGGGCAGTGCGCCGCCGGAGATCGCGCCGCTCGTCGCGTCGTTCAACGATCTGCTCACGCGCCTCGAGCAGAACATGGAGTTTCAGAAGCGCTTCATCGCCGATGCCGCGCACCAGATGAAGACGCCGCTCGCGGGCCTGCGCATGCATGCGGAACTGGCGATGCGCCATGACGTGTCGACGGAAGTGCAGCGCTCGCTCGAACAGATCGCCATGAGCTCCGAGCACGCGGCGCGCCTCGTGACGCAACTGCTCGCGCTCGCACGCGCCGAGAATCGCGCGACGGGGCAGATATTCACCCCCGTCGTGCTGACGGACCTCGCGCGGCTCGCCGTGCGCGACTGGGTGCAAGCCGCGCTCGCCAAGCGCATGGACCTCGGTTATGAGGAGCCGCCGTTTCCGGTCGAAGTGGAAGGCAACGTCGTGATGTTGCGGGAGATGCTGTCGAACCTGATCGACAACGCGATCCGCTACACACCGGCGGACGGGCGCATCACCGTGCGCGTGCGGATCGACGACCACGATCTCGATCTCGTTCATCTCGAAGTGGAAGACACGGGCCTCGGCATTCCGGTAGCGGAGCGCGAGCGCGTGGTCGAGCGCTTCTATCGGATACTCGGGCGCGAGGGCGACGGCAGCGGACTCGGCCTTGCGATCGTCAAGGAGATCGCGACGATGCATGGCGGCACGCTCGCCATCGAGGATCACGTGTATCAGGAAAGCCCGAGGCTCGCCGGAACGCTTGTAAGGGTCAGTCTTCCGCGGGTTTTTCCTGCCCGGGACAAACCCTGAGCGCAAGCGTCGCATAGCCGTGCTGCGCACGCGAGAAGAACGAAGTTAGAAGAAATTAAACGACCGTTCGAATAACATGCCCGACAATGGCGTACACATACTCGTTCAGTCTTTGTGTGGCGCGTCATCGACCGCGTCAGAACGCCGTAAGTTTTCGTTCCAATAATCGTTGCACCGGAGCCGCCTAATCGCGGACCGATGTATTCGAAAATCAAATCAGGAGACGATACATGGCTACGGTTGAGGGGCGCGTGTCACACGCACCGATGACGGCGGAGGAGAAGAAAGTCATCTTCGCCTCATCGCTCGGCACGGTGTTCGAATGGTATGACTTCTATCTGGCGGGCTCGCTCGCCGTCTATATCAGCAAGACTTTCTTCTCTGGCGTCAATCCGACGGCCGGCTTCATCTTTACTTTGCTGGGCTTCGCCGCGGGCTTCGCGGTGCGTCCGTTCGGCGCGATCGTGTTCGGCCGTCTCGGCGACATGGTCGGGCGCAAGTACACGTTCCTCGTGACCATTGTGATCATGGGTCTGTCGACGTTTCTGATCGGCTTCCTGCCGGGATACGCGACGATCGGCATCGCGGCGCCGGTCATCTTCATCGCGATGCGGCTGTTGCAAGGTCTCGCGCTCGGCGGCGAGTACGGCGGCGCGGCGACGTATGTTGCGGAGCACGCGCCATCGAACAAGCGCGGCGCGTGGACGGCGTGGATCCAGACGACGGCGACGCTCGGCCTCTTCATCTCGCTGATCGTGATTCTCGCGGTGCGCACGATCATGGGCGAAGAGCAGTTCGGCGCGTGGGGCTGGCGCATTCCGTTCCTCGTGTCGATCCTGCTGCTCGCCGTGTCCGTGTGGATTCGGATGAAGCTGCACGAGTCGCCTGTGTTCGAGCGCATCAAGGCGGAAGGCAAGACCTCGAAGGCGCCGCTCACGGAAGCGTTCGGCGAGTGGAAAAACCTGAAGATCGTGTTGCTCGCGCTCTTCGGTCTGACGGCGGGCCAGGCGGTCGTGTGGTACACGGGCCAGTTCTATTCGCTCTTCTTCCTTACGCAGACGCTCAAGGTCGATGGCACCAGCGCGAACATCATGGTCGCGATTGCGCTCCTGATCGGCACGCCGTTCTTCGTGTTCTTCGGTTCGCTCTCGGACCGCATCGGGCGCAAGCCGATCATCATGGCCGGCTGTCTGATCGCCGCATTGAGCTTCTTCCCGCTCTTCAAGGCGCTCGCGCACTATACGAACCCGACGCTCGAAGCAGCGACGCAGAAATCGCCGATCGTCGTCATCGCCAATCCGGACGAGTGCTCGTTCCAGTTCAACCCGGTCGGCACGTCGAAGTTCACGACGTCGTGCGACATTGCGAAGAGCGCGCTGTCCAAGGCGGGCTTGAACTATGAGAACGTGGCGGCGCCCGCGGGCACGCTCGCGCAGATCAAGGTCGGCGAGACGGTGGTGAACACGTACGACGGCAAAGCCGCCGACGCCAAGGCGCAAGGCGCGGCCTTCGACAAGACGCTGGCGGGCACGCTGAAGAGCGCGGGCTATCCGGCGAAGGCCGATCCGGCGCTGATCAACTGGCCGATGGCGATCGTGGTTCTGACGATCCTCGTGATCTTCGTGACGATGGTGTATGGACCGATCGCGGCGATGCTGGTCGAGATGTTCCCGGCGCGGATCCGCTATACGTCGATGTCGCTGCCGTATCACATCGGCAATGGCTGGTTCGGCGGCTTCCTGCCGGCGACGGCCTTCGCGATCGTCGCGGCCCGTGGCGACATCTACTCGGGCCTGTGGTATCCGATCGTGATCGCGCTTGCGACCTTCGTGATCGGCATGCTGTTCGTGAAGGACACGCGCAAGTCGAATGTCTATCACGAGGATTGATTGTGGCTTCACCTGCCCTTCCATACGGTTCTTAAGAATTTGCGTGGAAGGGCTTGACAGTCTGTACGACGCTCGCCATAATCTCGTCTTCTTTCGGCGAATTAGCTCAGTCGGTTAGAGCGACGGAATCATAATCCGCAGGTCCGGGGTTCGAGTCCCTGATTCGCCACCAGCTTCAAGAAAAAGCCGCTGTCTCAAAAGGACAGCGGCTTTTTGCTTTTCTCCTCACGCGCCCGTTCCGCGACGCGCTCATGCTTAAATAGCGCATCCGCTTCCTCAAGCATTCAGAACGTGCCCACCTTCGACCAACTCGCCGCGACCATCCGCGACCGTTTCCCCGATCTGAGCCCGCAATTCCAGGCCGGCGCCGCATTCCTTCTCGACTATCCCGATGAGGTCGCCGTCCTCTCGATGCGCAAGGTCGCCGAACGCGCGAAGGTGCAGCCCGCCGCGATGGTCCGTCTTTCGCAACAACTCGGCTTTCCCGGCTGGAACGAGCTGCGCGAAATCTTCGTGAGCCGCGTACGTACGCGTCCCGAACCGCTGACGACGCGCGCCCGCTCGCTGGTCAAAAGCGGCGCCGACAATCACCTGAGCCGCGATCTCGCAGAAGCGCAATCGCACAACCTCGATCTCACACTCGCGCAAAACGCCGAGCGCGTCGTCGATGCAGCGAAGACTTTGAAGAAAGCGCCGCATGTCCACGTCGCGGGCTTTCGGTCGTGCTATCCCGTCGCGTTCAGCCTGCTCTATGGATATCGCCTGTTCCGCCCGTCCGTGAGCCTCGTCAGCGGCGAAGCCGGCACGCTCGAAATGCAGTTGCGCGGCATCGAGAAACGGCATGCGGTGGTCGTCGTCAGCTTCGCGCCGTATTCCGTCGAAGCGGTGCGCGTCGCGCAAGCGGCAATCGAGCGCGGCGCGAAACTCATTGCGCTCACGGACAGTGCCGTATCGCCCATCGCGTTGAATGCGGATCACACGCTGATCTTCTCGCACGAATCGCCATCATTTTTTCCGTCGCTCGTCGCGGCATCGGCGCTGGCGGAAATGCTCGTCGCGCAACTGCTCGCCCTCGAAGGCAAGGACGCCGTCGCGAATCTGGAGCAGGCCGAAGCCGCGCTGCACTCGCAAGGCGCCTACGCGGCGAGCTAGCCGAACGACGGCATCATCGTGGGCTGAGGCGTCGTTGACAACATATGTTGGTATTTGGTTAGAATGACACATCGCGTGTTGTGAGCGCACTCAACAGGCAGAAACCATGACCACGGTATTTCATCGCGCGCCGCGCGCCAAACTTCCCGTCGCCGTGCGCGGCGACGGCATCGAGATCGTCGATTCGACCGGAAAGCGCTATATCGACGCATGCGGCGGCGCGGCCGTCTCGTGTCTCGGTCACAGCCATCCGCGCGTGATCGACGCCATCCAGCGCCAGGTGCAGCAATTGCCCTACGCGCACACGTCGTTCTTCACGACGGAGCCGGCCGAAGCGCTCGCGGACCGGCTCGTCGAAGCCGCGCCAAAGCATCTCGGTCACGTCTATTTCGTCTCCGGCGGTTCGGAAGCGATGGAAGCCGCGCTCAAACTCGCGCGCCAGTATTTCGTCGAGAAACGGCAGCCGCAACGGCGGCATTTCATCGCGCGCCGGCAGAGCTATCACGGCAACACGCTCGGCGCGCTGGCCATCGGCGGCAACGCGTGGCGGCGCGAGCCGTTCCTGCCGATCCTGATCGAGGCGCATCACGTCACACCCTGCTTCGCGTATCGCGAGCAGCAGGCGGGCGAAAGCGATGAAGCCTTCGCGCAACGCCTGGCCGACGAGCTCGAAGCGAAGATCCTCGAACTCGGCGCGGATTCGGTGGCGGCGTTCGTCGCGGAAACGGTCGTCGGTGCGACGGCGGGCGCGGTGCCGCCGGTGCGTGAGTACTTCCGCAAGATCCGCGCGGTCTGTGACAAATACGGTGTGCTGCTGATCCTGGACGAAGTGATGTCCGGCATGGGCCGCACCGGCTATCTGTTCGCGTGCGAGGAAGACGGCGTGTCGCCCGATATTCTCGCGATCGCGAAGGGTCTCGGCGCGGGTTATCAGCCGATCGGCGCGACACTCGTCAGCAACGAGATCTTCGACACGATCGTCGGCGGCTCGGGCTTCTTCCAGCACGGGCATACGTATATCGGTCACGCGACGGCGTGCGCGGCGGCGCTCGAGGTGCAGAAGGTCATCGCCGAAGACAAGCTGCTCGACAACGTGATGGCGCGCGGCGAACAACTGCGCGCACTGCTGCGCGAACGGCAGGCGAATCACCCGTTCATCGGCGATGTGCGCGGGCGCGGTCTCTTCACCGGCGTGGAACTGGTGCAGGATCGCGCAAGCAAGACGCCGTTCGACCCGAAACACAAACTGCACGCCGTCATCAAGAGCGAGGCGATGAAGCGCGGCCTCATGGTCTATCCGATGGGCGGTACCGTCGATGGCCGGATCGGCGATCACGTGCTTATCGCGCCGCCGTTCATCACGACGAGCGAACAGATCGAGACGATTGTCGAGCGTCTTTCCGACGCCATCGACGGTGCGCTTTGCGCTATCGCATGAGAACAAACATGAGCAAACGACTTCCCGACTTCCAGCCCGCGACCGCATCCGACGAGCAGAAAGCCGTCTTGCACGACATCCTGAGCGGCCCGCGCGGCAATCTCAACGGCCCGTTTCTCGGCTGGATCTTCAGTCCCGAACTCGCGCAGAACGCGCAGAAACTCGGCGCGTTCTGCCGCTACAAGACGGGCCTGCCGCTGCGTCTTTCGGAACTCGCGATTCTGGTGACCGCGGCGCGCTGGCGCTCGCAGGCGGAATGGCACATTCATCATCCAATCGCGCTCGATGCCGGCCTGCCCGCCGATATCGCCGAAGCCCTGCGCACCGGTGAGACACCAACTTTCGCCGACGCCGACGACGAACTCATCTTCGATTTCGCCACCGAACTTTACGAAACGAAGCGCGTGAGCGATGCGACGTACGAGGCCGCCGTCGCGCGCTTCGGTCATACGGTCGTGGTGAATCTCGTCGGCTTGCTGGGCTATTACGCGCTCGTCGCGATGACGCTCAACGCCTTCGGCATGCGCGCCGAAGGGCAGACCGACCTGCCCTTCGCCGAGTAAGCCGCGCCGGTCACATCGTCATTCGAACGCCTTGTCGTTCGGCTGCGCGTAGAGCTTCTGCATCGTCTCGCTCATCGGAAAATCGAAGTTGATGTTCTTCGGCGGGACGGGCTTCATGAACCACTTGTCGTACATCGTCCTGATCTCGGGGCCATTCATCACCTGGCTCATTGCGTCATCGACGAGCTTTTTGAATTCGGGATCGTCCTTGCGCATCATGAAGCCGTACGCCTCCGACGACTGCGGCGTGCCGACGAGCACCCAGTCCGAAGGCTTCGAGGTCAGCGAGCGCGTGCCCGCGAGCAGCACGTCGTCCATCATGTAGGCGACCGCGCGGCCCGTTTCGAGCGTCGCGCGCCCTTCGCCGTAATCCTTCGCGCTGATGATGCTCATGTTCATCTTCTTCTCTTCGTTCATCTTGCGAAGAATGCGCTCGGACGTCGTGCCCTGATTCGTCACGACGGTCTTGCCCGCGAGATCGGGAAAATCCTTGATGCCCGAATCCTTCTTCGTGAGCAGGCGCGTCGTCGCGATGAAGAAGGTGTCGGAAAACGCGACCTGATTCTGCCGCGACGTGAGATTGGTCGTCACGCCGCATTCGAGATCGACCGTGCCGTTCTGCACGAGCGAGATACGGTTCTGCGACGTCACCGGAATGAAGCGCACGCGCAAATCCGGATGCTTCGTCTTCGCCTTCACCGCGTCGATCACCTTGTTGCACAAGTCCTGCGAAAACCCGACGACATCGTTGTTCGCATCGACATACGAGAACGGCACCGACGTTTCACGATGGCCGATCGCGATCAGGTTGACGCTCTGGATCTTGGCGAGCGTCGGCTGTCCGTTCTGGCCGTAGCTCGGCCCCGTAAAGAGCGATAGCGCGGAGAGCACGACAGACGATGCAAGCAGCGACGTGGATTTCATGACGACCTCGTTTTCTCGTGTGGAATGATACATATGTTGCCATTAACAATATTTATGCAACATATGTATTCGCCCTAGGCCGACGTGAAACCGTCCGCGATGCGACGTTTGCTTACAAATGTCACAGCAATCGCGTGCACCGTCTGCGTCGCACGGCGTTATAGCTGGCAGGCATCTACAGGAGTCGCTGCCATGAACGCCGTTCCCGAGATTCAAACGAAGCCGTCCCGCATTCATCCGCTCGTCGCGGCAGCCGCCGTGTCGATCATCCTCGCGTGCGGCACCGGCGTCGCCGCGATGACGGGCCTTCTGCCGTCGTCCAAAGCGACTGCCACGACGGTCACGGCTTCGCCGCTCGTCGATGCCCAGACCGCGCGGCCCGCAGCCGCCGAGCAGGCGTCGCCGGCGGCGGCTCGGCAACCCGCATCGCTGCCGCGCGCGGTGCGCGGACATCATCCGACGCCTGTGCGCAAGCCCGCGCCGGCTCAGGAAAGCGCGGCTTACGCGCCGAACCCCGCGCCCGCCTACGATCCCTACGCCGGCGAAGTGACCGCCGTCAGCGCCGTCCAGACCGCGCAGCCGACGACCGGCATCGGCGCGATTGGCGGCGCGGTGGTCGGCGGGCTCGCGGGCACGCAGATCGGCAACGGCCGGGGACGCACGGCGGCGACGATCATCGGCGCGATCGGCGGCGGGCTCGCGGGCAACCAGATCGAACACGTGGTTCACAAGGCGACGACTTATCAGGTGCAGGTCCGCATGAACGACGGCAGCGTGCGCAGCTTCACCTACGAAGCGGCGCCGGGCGTGGCGGTCGGCCAGAAAGTGCACGTGTCCGGCGAAACGCTGACGCCCGCCTGAGCAAGCGGCCGCGCGCCTTAAGAAACAGCTAATTTTCCGGTGCGATGATGCTTCCCACGTCCAGCGCATCCAGCGATACGGCGTCCCGGCGCGACAGACCGCCCCGGCCCGCGAACACCTCTTTCGGGAGTACTGCCGTGAAGAAGAAATCGACGAACATGAAATCCGCCCGTCCCGCGATGTCGCCGCTGCTGCGCGCGTTGACATACAGCCGCGCGGCGCGCGAACCGATGATCGACGCGATGCTGCTGCATTGCTATGCGGCGCTCGACGCGTTTCATCGGGGGCACGGCTCGCAGCCGCTTTTCATGACGCTGTGCCGCCACATGCTGGTTGCCGAGGAGTTGTGTCAGCTCGGCCACGCGCCGGAATTCGAAGACGACATCACGCTCGCGCACGAGGCGCTGGTCGAACTGGATGCGCGTCATTCGGCCAACGCCGTCTGGACGCTCGACGCCGGCGAACACGCGCGTCTGTGCACGGCGCTCGCCGTGTTCTCGGCGCAACTGGAAGACGCGACGCTCGAGCACATTGCGCAAGCCGAAGCGCGCATGGTCACGCAATCGCTCGTCGCGGCGAACATGCGCTCGGACATCGGGCGCGCACACGCGGTCTCGTCAGCCGGCTGAACATCGAGCCGGGCTCAGTGCTTTCCCTCAATGGGCTTATCAATTGCGGATGTGTTTGCGAGCGTACATTCTTAGGAATGGCCTTTCGCAATACTTATTCCAGCGCACGGGGGGAAGTAGTAAAACGCGCCGAGAGACCGACGAACAGGATGGGCGGCACTCAACCGGGTGGCGGGTGAAAGCACAGCGCGACAAAAAAACCAAAGCGCGAGTTTTTGCCAACGACGCGGCGAGTCGCAGGCGAAGAAGGCCAGCGCCCCGACAAAGAAGCTCAAAAGCCGGCAGCCGCCGGCTTTTCTTTTGCTGTGGCCGGGGCGTCGCACGATTTCGGATGCCTGCCACGACCCGCGCGTAACATGAGACGGCGCGCGTTCACGCGCTTTTCATTGTTGCGAGCGGAGACAGACGATGAGCGCCTATCCGAAGGACCGCACGGCTCTGCTGTTCGTGGACCCCTACAACGACTTTCTCGCCGATGGTGGCAAGCTCTGGCCGCGCGTCGCGCAGACGCGCAATGCGGCGCATCTGCATGAAAACCTGAAGCGCGTGACCTCGGCCGTGCGCGCGCTCGGGCTACCGGTGTTCATCGTGCCGCATCGCCGCTTCGAGCCGGGCGACGTCGATAGGTGGGCGCATCCGTCGCCGTATCTGCAGACGGCGGCGAAATCGCTCGTGTTCGGCAAAGGGACATGGGGTGGCGAGTGGTTTCCCGACTTCGCGCCGCATCCCGGCGACACGATCGTCAAGGAGCACTGGATGAGCAGCGGCTTCGCCAACACCGACCTCGATTTCCTGCTGAAACAGCGCGGCGTATCGCACGTAATTCTGATCGGGCTCGTCGCGAACACATGCATCGAGGCGACGGGACGCTTCGCCGCCGAACTCGGCTATCACGTAACGCTCGTGCGCGACGCGACCGCCGCTTTCTCCGATGAAGCGCTGCACGCCGCGCATGAAATCAACGCGCGCACTTACGCGCACGCACTGCTGACGACGGACGAACTGGTGACGGCTCTGAACGGCGCTTGACGAAGGATCAGGGAAAGGCGGTCAGCAAGGTCCGCGCGCAATCGACACACCAGTGGCGCGACACCTTCTCAGGAAGCGCGTCCCACACGTGGCCATGGGCGCATTGCCAGCGCAGCGGCGTCGCGGCATCCACATAGCGGCGCGAGAGCAACGCGCCGCCGCGCACCTGCGCCACGTCGCGCAGGCGCTTCGTTTCCAGTTCGAGCCGTTCGGCCGCGCATTTCATGCAGCGCACGTTCTGCGCGACGCCCAGCGCCTTGTCCCAACGATGGCCGCGGTCGCATTCCCAGCGAGCGATCGCCTGCTCGTCGGCGTCGTGCCGCATCTGATCGCGATAACGCGACGCCTCCTCCAGCAGGCGAAGGCGCGTCTCGCAGATAGCGGAATCGCTTATCGATCTCATGCTCGGGCGTCAGCGCTGACCACCGCGAATCGCTTCGGAGCGCGAGGTCGTCACGACGATGCCGTCAGGCCCGAAATGCGCGTTGAACATCGCGTCCTGATTCACGCCGTCTTCCAGCCAGTGCCAGCTCCAGACGCGCTCCTTCTTCAGGCGGTACTCGGCGATCTCGGTCGGCTTGCCGAGCAATCTGCGCACTTCATCCATCGTCATGCCGGGCCGCACCTTCGCGAAATTTTCCGCAGTCAGCACTTGCGTCACCGAGACGAAGAGGCCGTTCGCATCGAGATCGACCATGTACGTATTGGTTCCCGCCGGACCGCGCGGATACTCGAGACGCTTGCTTCCGTCGGTAAAGGTGCGCTCGGTCTCCGGCTCGCCCATTTGTTCGCGGATCTGCGCCTCGGTCGTGACGCCAGGCTGCAAGTTCTTGAGCAGCAGGTTATCCGGCTTCACTGCATTGAAGAACGCCTTGAGCTTGTTCAACCCTTCCTCGCTCTGCTGTTGATCGCATCCGGTAAGCAGCGATGTCAACGAAGCCGCGGCCAGCGCGGCGATCACGATCTTTTTCACCTTCCGTCCCCTTCCTGCACGCACCGCATCAGCCGCCCGCCGCGCCGAGCAGCGGCACCGGGTCGACTGCGGCACCCGACTTTCTCACTTCGAAATGCAAGGTCGGCGCGCCGCCCGGCCCGGTGCCCATGTCCGCGATGGTGGCGCCCTGCTTGACGGTGTCGCCTTCCTTCACGAGCAGCTTTTCGTTGTATGCGTAGGCGGTCAGATAGTCGTTGCCATGCCTGACGATGATCATGCGCCCGTAGGAACGCAAGCCGCTGCCCGCGTACACCACCTTGCCCGACGCCGCCGCCTTCACGGGCTGTCCGACCTTGCCCTCGATATCGATGCCCTTGTTGCCGCTCACGCCAAACTTGCGCACGACTTCGCCGTGGGCCGGCCAGACGAACGTGCCCTTGTGCGCGGTCGCGGTGACTGCCGATGGACGCTCCTCGTTCGCTGCGACGGGCTTGTCGGCCGAGGGCTTCTGCGCCGCCGATTTCTCGGGCGTCGGCAAAAGCGGAGGCTGCGCCGTCTTCGATGTAGCCGCCGATGTGCTCGCCGTCGTCGAAGCCGGCACCGATGCGCCAGGCGGCGCGACACGCAGCACCTGCCCGACGTTCACCTGCTTGCTTTCCGGCAGCGCGTTCCACCTGGCCAGATCGGCGGGCTTCTGCTTGAAGGTGCGCGAAATGGCATAGAGCGTGTCGCCCGGCTTCACGCGATAAAAGCCCGGCTCGACCGGCGCGGCAATGGCCGGCCCGAGCGGCACGACCGGTGCGGGCGTCACGCCCGGAGACGTGCCTTGCACGACCGGCGGCGCGCTCAACGCCGAATTTTCGATGATCGGCGCGGGCGTGCGCGGCGTCGACGTGCAGCCCGCCAGTCCTGCCGCCATCGCCGCCACGAGCGCCATGCCCGCGATCGCCCCGCGCGAGTCGGATCTGAAATCTTCCTTGTGCCCCACCAGCTTTCCCATGCTTGTCGTCTTGAACTTTTTCAACTCGCCGGCCGCGTTCGTCCGCGGCGTTTTGATTACGCGCAGACACTTATCGATACGCCGTACACCGCCGTTCCACCGCATCGGAGAATGCCACAGCCGGACGCCAACGCGATGAATGCCAGCGCGATCAATACTCCGGACACCGCGCGCACCCGCTCGCCCCACACAAATCTCAAATTCTGAAAAAACACGATTCCGCCAGCATAAAACATTACAGAAACAAATTCGCCTCAGTGACCTAAACGACACACCTCGTTAAACAGTCGACAAATCCTTTGGCATTCTAAATTTTTGACGTAAACCGCCGCACCCACGCGTCGTCTGCCGTACGGCAAATCGCGGGCTGGCCGCCTTGACAATCTTTGACGGTTGACGGACCCCCGCCACGGTCATTTCCGATACATTGCCCGCGCCCGGATGCAGGTTTTGCCTGCGTCCCGCAACTCTCAATTCGACAGGAGCCTCACCCCATGCAAATCATGCAACACGGCATCATCCTCAGTCTGATCATCGGCGGCGTGGCCGGCTGGCTCGCCGGTCTCATCATGAACGGCAGCGGCTTCGGCGTGATCGTGGACATCCTCGTCGGTATCGTCGGCGGCGTGATCGGCGGATGGATTTTCGGCACGCTCGGCCTCTCGTTCGGCGGCGGCATCCTCGGCACACTGCTTACGGCCGTGATCGGCGCGGTGGTGCTGCTTTTCATCATCCGCCTGTTCCGCCGCGCCTGACGCGGCTGCGCAGCGCCGCGAGGCCGGCGTTCGGCGGCCTCGCGGGCCGCCCCTATCTCAAGCCTTCGAATTGCGGCGGCTCATCTTCCAGAGCGCGCCGATCGCGATCGGCACGATCGCGGCACCGATTCCCACCAGCACGATCACGTTCAGATACTGCTTGATGAACGGAATGTTGCCGAAGAAAAAACCGAGCAGCACCAGCAACAGCACCCAGACGAGCGCGCCCAGAATATTGAACAACTGAAAGCGCGCGTGACTCATCGACGATACCCCCGCGACGAACGGCGCGAAGGTCCGTACCACCGGCACGAAACGCGCGATCACGATCGTCTTGCCGCCGTGCTTCTCATAGAAGTTATGCGTCTTCTGCAGCGCGGCCCGGTCGAGAAAGCGCTCCAGCACGGGAATGTTCGTGTCGAAGACTTTCGGTCCGATGGCGCGGCCGATCCAGTAATTCACCGTGTTGCCGGTCACCGCCGCGATGAGCAGCAACACGATCAGCGCGAGGAGATCCATCTCGTGCGACGCGGCGAACGCTCCGCCGATGAACAGCAGCGAATCGCCCGGCAGGAACGGGAACACGACGAGTCCGGTTTCGCAGAACACGATCAGGAACAGCACCGCGTAGACCCAGGCGCCGTAATTCTGGATGAAGACACCGAGCGACTTGTCGATGTGAAGAATGAGTCCCAGGAATTGCAGCAACGTGTCCAAAAATCTTTCCTCGAAAAGTTGCGCCGGCGCCGGAAAAGCGGCGCATCGGCATCGAAAGCGGGAGTCGCGCCATGATACCGAAGTGGTACATCGAGCCGGTTAAAAAAAACCGTATCCAGGCGTCATTGTGCGGCGCGTTGGCGGGCATGGACGGATGCGCCCGGTCGAGCCAGAGGCGAAACGGGCGAAACGTTGCGAATCGTTATAATTTCGGCATGTCCGACCTCAACGAACCCTCCGCTGGCGATTTGACCGCCGACAGCGTGCGCCGTTCGCGCGCGATCGCCCCGCTGCCCGACCAGCTCATCAGCCAGATCGCCGCGGGCGAGGTGGTGGAACGGCCGGCGTCGGTCGTCAAGGAACTGCTGGAAAACGCGCTCGACGCGGGCGCGACGACCTTGCGCATCACGCTCGACGAAGGCGGCGTGAAACGCATCGTGGTCGCCGACGACGGCTGCGGCATTCCGCCGAACGAGCTTCCCCTCGCGCTGATGCGCCACGCCACGAGCAAGATCCGCTCGCTCGCCGAGCTCGAAGCCGTCGCAACACTGGGGTTCCGCGGTGAGGCGATCGCGTCGATCGCATCGGTGGCCGAGCTGTTCATCACGAGCCGCACGGAAAGCTGCCCGCACGCCACGCGCATCGACGCGCAGACCGGCGCGATCTCGCCGGCGGCCGGCACCGTCGGCACGACGATGGAAGTGCGCGAGCTGTACTTCAACACGCCCGCCCGCCGCAAGTTCCTGAAGAGCGAGCAGACCGAGCTCGGGCATTGCCTCGACGTGATCCGCCGCACGGCGCTCGCGCGGCCCGACGTCGCGATTTCGGTGATGCATAACGGCAAGGCCGTGGAGCACTGGAACGCGAGCGATCCGCAAACGCGCGTCGCGAAGATTCTCGGCGAGGTGTTCGAAACCGCGCATCTGCCGCTCGACGAACGCGCCGGGCCGCTCGCCGTCTACGGCTGCGCGGGCCTGCCCACCGCGAGCCGCGGCCGCGCCGACCAGCAGTATTTCTTCGTGAACGGCCGCTTCGTGCGCGACAAGCTGCTCACGCACGCGGTGCGCGCCGCGTATGAAGACGTGTTGCACGGCAATCGCTATCCGGCGTACGTGCTGTTTCTCGATCTGCCGCCCGAATCCGTCGATGTGAACGTGCATCCGTCGAAGATCGAGGTGCGCTTTCGCGATTCGCGCTCGATCCACCAATATGTCTTCCATGCCGTGCAGCGCGCGCTCGCCCGGCACGCGGGCGCTTCGCCGGAGACGACATCGGGCGGCCACGCGGCGCAGTTGCAGCCGACCGGCCCGGCGTCGTTCAGTGCGAAGCCATTTGCCGGTGCGCCCGACACACTGCATCTCAAAAGCGAGAACGGCACGAACTGGATGCGCCAGTCGCGCATGACGCAGGGCACGCTGCCGGTCGCGCAGCCGCTCGCGCTGTATGACGCGCTGTTCGGGCGCAAGGACACCGGCGCGGGCACGCCGAACGCGACGACTTCCATCGACACGCCTTACCCGAGCGCGGACGAGCGGCCCTCGGCGCCGGTGATGGCAAACGACAGCGCACTCGATCACGCCGGCGAACAGCCGCTCGGATTCGCCGTCGGCCAGATTCACGGCATCTACGTGCTGGCGCAAAACGCGCGCGGCCTCGTGATCGTCGACATGCACGCCGCGCACGAGCGCATTCTCTATGAGCAGTTCAAGCACGCGCTCGCCGACCGGGCGATCGCGGTGCAGCCGCTTTTGATTCCCGTGTCGATGACGGCCGAACCGGTCGAGATCGGCACCGTCGAGGAAGAGCGCGACACGCTCGATGCGCTCGGTTTCGATCTCGCGGTGCTGTCGCCGACATCGATCGCGATCCGCGCCGTGCCCGCACTGCTGAAGGACGCCGATCTGCAATCGCTCGCACGCGCCGTCCTTGCCGACCTGCACGCCTACGGCGGATCGCGCGTGCTCACCGAGCGTCAACACGAATTGCTGGGCACGCTCGCGTGTCACAACGCGGTGCGCGCGAATCGCCGGCTCACGCTCGACGAGATGAACGCGCTCCTGCGCCAGATGGAAGCGACCGAGCGCGCCGATCAATGCAATCACGGCCGGCCGACGTGGTATCAGCTCACGCTCGCCGATCTCGACCGCCTTTTCATGCGCGGACAATGAGCGATACCGCTTTGCGTGTGGCGTGTCTGCTCGGGCCGACGGCCTCGGGGAAAACGGCGGCGGCGCTCGCGTTCGCGGCGCGGCATCCGGTCGAGATCGTCAGTGTGGATTCGGCGCTCGTCTATCGCGAGATGGACATCGGCACGGCCAAGCCGAGCGCTGAGGAGCGCGCGGCGGCGCCGCATCATCTGATCGACATCATCGATCCTGCCGAGAGCTATTCCGCCGCGCAGTTTCGCGCGGATGCGCTGCGGCTGGTCGGCGAGATCATCGCGCGGGGCAATGTGCCGTTGCTGGTCGGCGGCACGATGCTGTACTACAAGGCGCTGACGCAAGGCCTGAACGATCTCCCCACCGCCGACGCCGACGTACGCGCGACGCTCGACGCCGACGCCGCACGCGACGGCTGGCCCGCACTGCACGCGCGGCTCGCGGCGGTCGATCCGAAAACGGCCGCGCGGCTCGCACCGAACGACTCGCAGCGTATCCAGCGCGCGCTCGAAATCTTCATGCTGACGGGACAACCGATGTCCACGCTCCTCGCCGCACCGCGTACCCAGCACGTGGATGCGCCGTATCGCTTCGTGCCGGTCGCGCTGGAGCCGTCGGATCGCGCGGTGCTGCATGCACGCATCGCCGCGCGCTTCGATGCGATGCTTGCGCACGGTTTCATCGACGAAGTGAAGCGGCTGCGCGAGCGCGGCGATCTCGATCTGTCGATGCCGTCGATGCGCTGCGTCGGTTATCGGCAAGCGTGGGAATACCTCGACGGCGCAACGCGCTACGACGAGATGCGCGACAAGGGCATCTTTGCGACGCGGCAGTTATGCAAGCGGCAGTTGACGTGGTTGAGAGCGATGCCGGAGCGCGTCGTGGTGGATTGCTGCGCGGGGGATGCGACCGAGCGGGCAATGGAAGCACTCGTTCGCGTTCCGAAAGTCTGAAAAAGCAGACTGAAATATTGCGTGTATCGTTTCAAAAGGCTAGCATTTTCCAATCCGCCTGATAGTGCAAAAAATGCACTATCAGGCGGAAACGCTACACGGCTCAAACCGAAGTCCTTCGCGTCGATCTTTCGAAAGTTCTATTCGACGGAACCATGCAAGACTTAAGAAAAAAGAGCGCCGGCCGTCGTCAAAACGCTCGGCGGGTACCAAATCTCGAGACCAGCAGGCGGGGGCGCTGACAGCGGCCGATTCCTGACTGCCGATGACATGTATGTCGAGTATCAAGGTAAAGTTTATCCAGGCGACCTGATCTCTTCCGGAACGCGTTTGACCGCACCCGTTTCCGAATCCTCGACAACATTCCCCTATCATTTGACGGCTCCGCGCCCGGCCTTCAACAAAATCGCCGCCGCGTTCCTCACAAGACAACTTGGATCTACTCCCGACCAGACCCATGAGGTTATGTACATTCCTGGTAGTTGTTATCAGATGATGCATTTAGATGGGGACTCGGCATACCGTCGCTGCGGCTATTGAACCAATTGATAGGCCAAGGCAACCGTAACCGCCCCACCCAAAAAACAAAACCCTCGCGCAAAGCGAGGGTTTTTGCCTTCAAATCAGCCCAATCGCGCGGCGCTCATACCACCACCGTCTGCGCCTCCCCTTCCTTGCTCTCGCGCACGACGCCGATCTTCCACACCTGCTCGCCCGCAGCCGACAGCAAACCGATAGCCGCATCGGCATCTTCCGCCGCGACGATCACCGCCATCCCGATGCCGCAATTGAACACGCGATGCATCTCCGCATCCGCGACGCCGCCGTGCTTCCGCAGCCAAGCGAAGAGCGGCGGCAGCGGCCACGCGCGATGATCCAGCTCGGCCGTGAGCCCTTCGCGCAGCACGCGCGGAATGTTTTCGACGAGACCGCCGCCCGTGATATGCGCCATGCCCTTCACGGTCACGCTTTGCATCGTCGAAAGCAGCGGCTTCACGTAGATGCGCGTCGGCGCCATCAGCGCGTCGGCAAGCGAGCGGCCGTCGAAGTCGGCGTTCAGATCGGGATTCGCGCGCTCGATGATCTTGCGCACCAGCGAATAACCGTTCGAATGAATCCCGCTCGAAGCCAGCCCGAGCACCACGTCGCCCGGCTTGATCGTGCTGCCGTCGATGATCTTGCTCTTTTCCACCGCGCCGACCGCGAAGCCCGCGAGGTCGTATTCGCCATCGGGATACATGCCCGGCATTTCCGCCGTCTCGCCGCCGATCAGCGCGCAGCCCGCCAGTTCGCAACCCGTCGCGATGCCCTTCACGACGTCGGCGGCGGTGTCCACGTCGAGCTTGCCGCACGCGAAGTAATCGAGGAAGAAGAGCGGCTCGGCGCCCTGCACGAGGATGTCGTTCACGCTCATCGCGACGAGATCCTGGCCGACGGTGTCATGACGGTTCAGCGTGAACGCGAGGCGCAGCTTCGTGCCTACGCCGTCCGTGCCCGACACGAGCACCGGCTCCTTGTACTTCTTCGGCACTTCGAAGAGCGCGCCGAATCCGCCGATGCCGCCCAGCACGCCGTCGCGCAAGGTTTTCTTGGCAAACGGCTTGATCCGGTCGACGAGCGCGTCGCCCGCGTCGATGTCCACGCCCGCGTCGCGATACGACAAACCTTGGGCGTCTGGAGCGGATTTCGGTTGATTCATGGGGAGGGAAGCAAGAAGGTCGGTAAAATGCGATTTTACCCGATGATGACCCGACGACGGTCGGCAGGCCGGATTTTCCCGCGTTCGCCAGAAATCGCGAAGGCGCTCTTTTCGAGATCGAAGCCGGTCTGAAAAGCGCCCGAGCCACGGCCGCACAGGGCGCTCCGCTGCGGCTTTGCGCGTATACCCGTGGCTCATCCGGCAGTTTTCAAGATATGCCCGACTCAAGGCCCGACGACACCGATCTCCCGTGCAACGCCAACTGACGCTCGATCTGGGCACGCCGCCGCCCGCCACCTTCGACAATTTTTTCGCCGCCGGCAATCACGAACTGATCGCGCGGTTGCGCGAGCTCGAAGGCGCACTCGCGGCCGGGCCGGTCGCCGACCGCACGTTCTACGTGTGGGGCGAGCCGGGCAGCGGCCGCAGCCATCTGCTGCAGGCGCTCACGCACGAGGCGAACGGCCATGCGCGCTACCTGAGCCCGCAAAGCGCGCTCAACGCGTTCGGCTTCGATCCGCGCGTGACGCTTTACGCCGTCGACGATTGCGACCGTCTGTCCGCCGCGCAGCAGATCGCCCTCTTCAATCTCTTCAACGAAGTGCGCGCGTACCCGTCGAGCGCGCTCGTCGCCACCGGCAACGACGCGCCGCTCGCGCTCACCGTGCGCGAAGATCTGCGCACACGGCTCGGCTGGGGCCTCGTGTTCCATCTGCAGCCGCTTTCCGACGAAGCGAAGGCGTCGGTGCTGAAGCACGCGGCGCGCGAACGCGGCATCGTGCTCGCCGAGGACGTGCCCGGCTATCTGCTCACGCACTTCAGGCGCGACATGCCGAGCCTCATGGCCCTGCTCGACGAGCTCGACCGCTTCTCGCTGGAGCAAAAGCGCGCGGTGACGCGCCCGCTCCTGCGCACGATGCTCCAGCAAACGGGCCGCGCCGCGCCGCTCGTTCCCGTGTCGGCGCAAGAACGGCCGTCCGGCGCGCCGTCCGATCTCCCCGGCGATCCGCTCGACCCCGATGCCCGCGCGGCCGCGCCGGACAACGCCCCGACCCGCTTCAAGTAAAATGCGCACCCATGAACCTCGCCCTCTTTGATCTCGACCACACGCTCATTCCCACCGACAGCGACCATGAATGGGGCCGCTTCATGGTGAAGCTCGGCATCGTCGACGGGGAATCCTTCGCGCGTCAGAACGACGCCTTCTACGCCGATTACAAGGCGGGCGTGCTCGACATCAACGCGTATCTGCACGCGATGCTCGCGCCGCTCGCGAAATACTCGCGCGAGCAGCTCACCGACTGGCACGCGCAGTTCATGCGCGAGGTGATCAATCCGCGCATCGTGCCGGCCGCCGTCACGCTGGTGCGCGAGCATCAGGACAACGGCGACCTTTGCTGTCTCGTCACGGCGACCAACGCGTTCATCACCGCGCCGATCGCGGAAGCCTTCGGCATCGAAACGTTGATCGCATGCGAAGTGGAAACCGTGGACGACCATCCGCACGGCGCGCTCACCGGCCGGCCGACCGGCACGCCGAGCTATCGCGAAGGCAAGATCGTGCGGGTCGAGCAATGGCTCGCATCGATCGGCAAGACGCTGTCCGACTTCAGGCACAGCTATTTCTACAGCGACTCGCACAATGACATCCCGCTGCTGGAGCGCGTCACCGATCCAGTCGCGACCAACCCCGACGACACCCTGCGCGCGCATGCGCAAGCCAAAGGCTGGCGCATCCTGAACCTGTTCGACACACGTGATTAAAAAACTCATCCGCAAGCTGTTCGGGCAAGAAAGCGCCGACTCCAACGAAAGCGCAGCGAACGACACGACGGCGGCTTCGCCCGACGCCAAGCCCGCTCGCAAGAGCACGCGCAAGAAAGCCGCCGCGCCCGTGAAGCGCGACCCGAATGTGCCGGTGATCCTGTCGTCGGACATTCACGGCATCGATCCGTCGCTGATCTCGAAGAACGCGGTCCGCGTGACCGACGGCTTGCAGCACGCGGGGCATCGCGCGTTCATCGTCGGCGGCGCGGTGCGCGATCTGCTGCTCGGCGTCGCGCCGAAAGACTTCGACGTCGCGACCGACGCCACACCCGATCAGGTGCAGAAGCTCTTTCGCCGCGCGCGCATCATCGGGCGGCGCTTTCAGATCGTGCACGTGCAGTTCGGGCAGGAGATCATCGAGACATCGACGTTTCGCGCGTTGATGGACGCCCCGCCCGAGCCGGTGTCGGAGCCGCCGCGCCGCCTTAAACGCGGCGAGCTCGATGGCCGCACGCATGCCGTCGATGCGAGCGGCCGCGTGTTGCGCGACAACGTCTGGGGCGAGCAGCACGAAGACGCCACGCGCCGCGACTTCACTATCAACGCGATGTACTACGATCCGGCCACGCAAACCGTGCTGGACTATCACGACGGCATGGCCGATATCCGCGCGCGCCTGTTGCGCATGATCGGCGATCCGGCCACGCGTTATCGCGAAGATCCGGTGCGCATGCTGCGCGTCGTGCGCTTCGCGGCGAAGCTCGGCTTCGAAATCGACGAGGCCACGCGCGCGCCGATCAAGGATCTCGCCGACCTGATGAACAACGTGCCGGCCGCGCGTCTCTTCGATGAAATGCTGAAGCTGCTGCTCTCGGGTCATGCGCTCGCGTGTCTCACACGGCTGCGTCAGGAAGGCTTGCATCATGGCGTGCTGCCGCTGCTCGACGTCGTGCTCGAACAGCCGCACGGCGAGAAGTTCGTCACGCTCGCGCTCACGAGCACCGACGAGCGCGTGCGCGCCGGCAAGCCGGTTTCGCCGGGCTTTCTCTTCGCCACGCTCTTGTGGCACGACGTGCAGACGCGCTGGCAGCAATACACCGCGAACGGCGAGTATCCGGTGCCTGCCTTGCATCGCGCGATGGACGATGTCCTCGACATGCAGACCGAGAAGCTCGCGATCCACAAGCGCTACTCGTCGGATATGCGCGAGATCTGGAGTCTTCAGCATCGGCTGGAAAAGCGCGGCCGCAGCGCGCTGAAGCTGCTGGAACACCAAAGATTCAGAGCGGGGTATGATTTCCTGCTACTGCGTTGCGAATCGGGCGAACTCGATGCGGCCATCGGCCAGTGGTGGAGCGACTTCATCGACGGCGATCATGCCGAGCGCGAAGCACTGTTGTCGCAAGGCGGCAAGGAGCGCAACGGCCCGAAGAAGCGCAGGCGCCGCAGCAACGCGAAACGCCGCTCGGGCGAGCCGGGTGCGCCGGTCGAGCAGGCTGAACAAGGAAACGATGGCGACACGATCTCGAGTGCGGCGAACAAGCGCGAAGACGCCGACAACGAGTAACGCCGGTTTTGGTTACAGTAGCGAAGAGCGACGTTGCTTTCCTCGCTTTTCGCTGTGACCCACGCGTAGGACTTCTGCCATGACGATTGCTTATCTGGGCCTGGGGGCGAATCTCGGCGATGCGCGCCAGACCCTGAAAGACGCAGTCGTGTGTCTCGCTCAGCAACACACGATCACCGTGCTCGCGAAATCGAGCCTCTATCGCACCGCCCCGATCGATGCATCGGGCGACGACTATTTCAATTGCGTCGTCAAGCTCGAAACGAGCCTGCCGGCGCGAGCGCTTCTGCGCCTGTGTCATCACATCGAAGAGCAGTTCGGGCGCGAGCGGCCGTATCGCAATGCGCCGCGCACGCTCGATCTCGACATCCTGCTGTACGGTGCATCGAGCATCGACGAAGCGGATCTCGTCGTGCCGCACCCGCGCATGACCGAGCGCGCCTTCGTGCTCGTGCCGCTCATCGAACTCGAGCCGGATCTCATTCTTCCCCAACGCGGCCGCGCGGATGCGTTCATCGCGGGCGTCGCCGATCAGCGCATCGAAAAAGTCGCGACATGCCAGTGCATGGTCGGAACGAACCCGCGCGACGCCGACGCAACCGCCGTCTCATCCAACCACAAGACAGACTGCCGATGAGCGCTCCGCCACTCACCGTGACCGCGCCGCAACTGCGGCCGCCGCATCGTTACATCGCGATCGAAGGGCCGATCGGCGTCGGCAAGACGACGCTCGCGACGCTGCTCGCCGAACGCTGGTCGATGCGCACGCTCTTCGAGCGTCCGCAGGACAATCCGTTTCTCGAACGCTTCTATCGCGACACCACGCGACACGCGCTCGCCACGCAATTGAGTTTCGCGTTACAGCGCGCATCGCAGACGCAGGAAGCCGCCGATATCGTGACGAGCGGCGCCGCGTTGATGACCGACTTCCTCACGCAGAAGAGCGATCTCTTCGCGCGCCTCACGCTCCCCGACGACGAGTTCCAGCTCTATAAGGAGGTCGCCTCGCGCATACGCTCGAGCGGCCCCGCGCCCGATCTCGTCGTCTATCTGCAGGCGAGCCCTGAAGTGCTCTTCTCGCGCATCCAGAAACGCGCGCTGCCGATGGAGCTGCAAATCTCCGATTCGTATCTGCGCGCGCTCTGCGATGCTTATAACGACTTCTTCTATCACTATGACGCGACGCCGTTGCTCACCGTGAATGCGGAGCACCTGAACCCGCTCGAATCGGACGACGATCTCGCGCTCCTGATCGAACGCATCGAATCAATGCGCGGACGCAAGGAATTCTTTGTCAAAGGCGTATCGGTTTGAGCGCGTCGCGCGGCCCCGCCCTCTTTAGCGACTCTTTAGTGAAACGATCATGACGTATCTGCAGGAAACGAATCGCTCGACGATCACCGTACCCAAGCTTCAATCCATGCGCGAGGCCGGCGAGCGCATCGCGATGCTCACGTGCTACGACGCGAGCTTCGGCGCGCTGCTCGACCGCGCGGGCGTCGATGTCATGTTGATCGGCGATTCGCTCGGCAATGTGCTGCAAGGGCACAGCACGACGCTGCCCGTCACGCTCGCCGACATTGCCTATCACACGGCATCCGTCGCGCGCGGCAACCGGAGCGCGCTCATCGTCGCGGACATGCCGTTCGGCACGATCGGCTCGAAGGAAGATGCCTATGCGAACGCCGTGCAACTGATGCGCGCGGGCGCCCAGATGGTGAAGATCGAAGGCGGCGAATGGCTCGCGGACACCGTGCGCTTCCTCGTCGAGCGGTCGATTCCGGTATGCGGGCACGTCGGGCTCACGCCGCAATCGGTGCACGCGTTCGGCGGCTTCAAGGTGCAGGGCAAGTCCGAAGCGGCGGCCGAACAGATGAAGCGCGACGCCATCGCGCTGCAGGAGGCGGGCGCCCAGCTGCTCGTGATCGAAGCGGTGCCGACGCTGCTCGCGCGCGATGTCACTCAGGCGCTCGCGATTCCGACTATCGGCATCGGCGCGGGCATCGACTGCTCGGGACAAGTGCTCGTGCTGCACGACATGCTCGGCATCTTTCACGGCAAGCGGCCTCGCTTCGTCAAGGACTTCATGCAAGGCCAGCCGAGCATTTTCGCGGCCGTCGAAGCGTATGTGCGCGCCGTGAAGGACGGCAGCTTCCCGGGTCCCGAGCACACGTTCTGAGCGATGCCGTGAACGCGGGCCACGCCTTTCGATGTCTGCGCCCACGAACTGAGTTTTTTCGTACATACTGCCGAGCTTCCTGCGCGTACCCTTGCCCATAGTCACTAAAAAGAGCGAGAACGATCATGTGGCACGTCCTTCCCGATGAATATGTCCGAGCCCAACTGGCCGTGGGCTCGCTCGTCGCGCTGGGCGTGGCGCGTGTGGTGGCGGCGGGAATCGGTGCGCAGCATCACTGGCGCATTGCGGCGGTGACGCGCTGGTTCATCGGCGCGGCGTTCGTATTCTGCCTGCCGCAGTTGGTCGAAGTGCTGTTCATCGTGGATTCACATACCGCGTTCGTCGAACTGCAGGGCAAGATCATCGGCTGCGCAGTGGCGCTCTTTTGCGCGCCGATCGTCTCTCACAAACTCGGCTACGAATAAGCGCGCGCTCAGCCCGCCAGCGCCGATCCCGGCACGCTGTGCGACAGCACGGCCGCTGCCACGAACACGCCGGCCATCATTACTGCTTCCATGCGCATGACGTTGATGACCGTGTGAGCGTCCATCGTCGATGCAGAGCGTTGCAGACGCGGCAACGCCGACCATCGATTCAGCGCGCCGAACGCGAGCGCCGCCGCGACCAGCGCGATCTTCACGATCAACGCGTGGCCCCAGGTGCTCGCAGTGAGCGTCGCGAGAGAGCCGGCGGCGCCGCGCCACGCATTGAACACGCCCGTCAGGATGACGAGCACGACCGCCAGCGACGCCGCTCGCGACATGCGCGCAACCGTGCGGATCAAAGCCGCGCGCGCCACCGAGGTATCGAGCGCCGGCAACACGAACGCGCCCGCGATGACGATGCCACCCCACGCCGCGGTCGCGAGCAGATGCAGCGTTTGCACACCTTCGGCGAAGGAGAACGCGCCCGCGTCGGCTGCGTGGCCGATCGCCGACTTTCCCGCAGCGACGATCAGCGCGGCGAGCACCGTCGATACGATCCGCGAAATCGATAGCGGCGCGCCGCTCGCCGCGAGCAACAAAAGCACGCTGCCCGCGAGCGCGACCGACCAGCCGATGCCCACGTGCGTGCCCGTCGCGACGAGCCACAACGACGCGCCCGCTTGCAGGATGGGCACGCCGCTCATTGCCGCCGACTGCAGCCACAAAGAAACGAAGTTGCACGAAACCAGCACGATTGCAGCGATCAGCCCCCCGCGCGCGGCACGCCGACATCCCTGCCGCGCGGGCAAAACGGGCGAAGGTGGCGCGAACGCCTGTTCGCGCGACAGCCAGCCGGCCAAGAGCAACGCGCCGAGCGTGCAGGCAAAGGCGAGATCGGCGAGCGCCGCGAATGCCGTCTGCGCAAGCCAGAGAGGATCGTCGTTCATCATGCGGGACCGGTCGCGGCGCGAACGTGCATGGCAGAAGGGAAGCTCATCGAAGGAAATCTGCGGAGTCTAAACGAACGTCCAGGTTGCAGCACAGCATCGAACGTCGACGAAACGCCTTGAATTTTTGTCGGCCGCTTCCGAAACTGCATGAAGCGCATCGATCGGGCGTCTTTGCGTCGAGTCGATTATTTGTCGAAAGGCAATGGACGACTCGTGCCTATTAAGTTCGTCGCGGGCGGTCAATAGCCACGCGGCAAATTGTCGCGAATGCGCTGCAGCGGGACTTAGAGCGAGATTGTGTCAAATAGTCATCATCATGCATCGATGATAGAATGCCGCGTCGCATCAGAGGCTCGTCGAGCCGCTGTGGCCGTGGTCCGCCACCCACCGCCCCCTGCGTGGCCGTGGTTCGCCACCTTCGCACCGAGCCGCACGAAGCTCGGCAGGTCCCCGAATTTCATGGAGTGTCGCGTGTTTTCAAGACGCATTTTTCGTCCGCTGCTCGCTATGGCTTTTGCCTCGGCTCTGGTAGGCAGCGCGGGCGTTTTCAGCTCCGCCGCGCAGGCGCAAAACCAGCCGATCGCACCGGACACGATGGCCGCGCGCGTGCAAGGCTGTACGGCGTGCCACGGCGTTCATGGTGAAGGCACGGACAACGACTACTTCCCGCGTCTTGCCGGCAAGCCGGCCGACTATCTGTACAACCAGCTCCAGAATTTCCGCGAAGGGCGGCGCAAGTACCCGCCGATGAACTACCTCGTCACGTATCTCTCGGACGATTATCTTCATCAAATCGCGACGTACTTCTCGAATCAGCGGCCGCCGTATCCGCCGCCTGCCAAGTCGAACGTCTCCGCAACGACGCTCGCGCGCGGCCAGCAGATCGTCCTGAACGGCGATGCATCGAAGAACATTCCCGCGTGCGCAGCCTGCCACGGCAAGGGTCTGACCGGCATGCAACCGGCCATTCCGGGCCTCGTCGGTCTGCATTCCGACTACATCAGCGCGCAAGTCGGCGCATGGAAGTCGGGCACGCGTCACGCGAAGGCGCCCGATTGCATGCAGCAGATCGCCTCGCGCCTGACGGATGACGACGTGACCGCCGTCGCCGCCTGGCTGTCCACGCAACAAGCACCCGCCAACCCGGTGCCCGCGCCCGCTGGCTCGTTGAAGATGCCGCTCAAGTGCGGCAGCGAACCGCAATAAGGCGTCTGGAGCGACAACAAAATGAAACGCAAGTCCCTGTTCGCACTTTCCTCGGCTGTCGTGGTGGCAGCCGTCGCAGCCGGCGCCGTTCTCTGGTCGGGCGGCGACAACCTGCATTCGGGCGGCGCCATCGCGGCGACGCCGGCCGACAAGGCCGCGCTCATCAAGCAAGGTGAATATCTCGCGCGCGCCGGCGACTGTATCGCGTGCCACACGGTGCGCGGCGGCAAGCAATTCGCGGGCGGCCTGCCGATGGCCACGCCTTTCGGCACGATGTTCACGCCGAATATCACGCCTGACGATCAATACGGCATCGGCAAGTGGACCTCCGACGACTTCTATCGCGCCATGCACACGGGCCGTTCGAAGGACGGCAGCCTGCTCTACCCCGGCTTCCCGTTCACGAGCTACACGAAGGTCACGCGCGCCGACTCCGACGCGATCTACGCGTACCTGCGTTCCGTGCCGCCCGTTTCCGAGCCCAGCCGTCCGCATGAACTGCGCTTCCCGTTCAACAACCGCAACCTGCTGATCGGCTGGCGCACCCTCTTCTTCAGCGAAGGCGAATACAAGCCGGATCCGACCAAATCGGTCGAGTGGAATCGCGGCGCGTATCTGGTCGAAGGCCTCGGCCATTGCGCCATGTGCCACACGTCGATCAACGCGATGGGCGGCCCTGTCAGCTCTGCAGCCTTCGCCGGCGGCCTGATTCCGTTGCAGAACTGGTACGCGCCGTCGCTCACGTCGAACAAGGAAGCGGGCCTCGGTGACTGGGACCTGAAGGACATCAACGATCTGTTGAAGACCGGTGTGTCGCAGCGCGGCGCGGTGTTCGGCCCGATGGCCGAAGTGGTTCACAACAGCCTGCAGTACATGACCGACGCGGACGTCAACGCGATTTCGACGTATCTCAAGTCGATCCCGCAGAAGAAGGAAGCGCCGGAAGTCATGCAGCTCGAGACGTCCGAGAAATTCGGCGGCGAACTGCTCACGCTCGGCAAGAAGGTCTACACCGAGAACTGCGCGAAGTGCCACCAGGAAAACGGTCTTGGCAAGCCGCCGGCTTATCCGCCGCTCGCCAACAACCAGTCGATCCAGATGCCGTCGGCCGTCAACCCGATCCGCATGACCTTGAACGGCGGCTATCCGCCGAGCACGGAAGGTAATCCGATGCCGCACGGCATGCCGCCTTTCGCGCAATCGCTGTCGGACACGGAAGTTGCTGCAGTCGTGACATACATCCGTATGTCGTGGGGCAACCACGGCACGCCGGTGTCGCCGCAACAGGTGAGCAATCTGCGTTCGGCGCCGCTCGACTGAGGTCCGCGGCGGCCTTCCGCCAATAGAGCGTACAATACGCATTTGGGGCGCAGCCTTCGTAGTTGGGGCCGCGCCCCTTGTTTTTTGGCGGATCGATCATGCACACAGGCGAGCGATTCAACAGCATCAGCCATCTGATCGGCGCGCTGCTGTCGGTGGCAGGCCTGGCCGCGCTCGTCACGATGGGCGCGCTCGACGGAGACGCGTACAAGGTCGTCAGTTTCGCGGTGTATGGCGCGATGCTGTGCGCGCTCTACATCATCTCGACGCTGTATCACTGCGTGCGCACGCCGCGCATCAAGGCGATACTGCAGAAGTGCGATCACTCGGCCATCTACTTGTTGATAGCCGGCAGCTATACGCCGTATACACTGGTGACCTTGCGTGGTCCCTGGGGCTGGTCCCTCTTCGGCGTGAGTTGGGGGCTTGCGGTGCTCGGCATTACGCAGGAACTGACGCTCGGGCGCCGAACCCGCAGCGTATCGATGGTGCTGTACGTGTTGATGGGATGGCTCGCGCTCGTAGCCATTCATCCGCTCGTGACGGCGCTACCACCCGCGGGAACCGCGTGGCTGGTGGCGGGCGGCGTCGTGTACACCGCGGGCATCTGGTTTTTCATCAACGACGAGCGTATTCGGCACGGACACGGAATCTGGCATCTGTTCGTGCTCGCAGGCAGCCTGTGTCAGTTTGTGAGCGTCGCGCGCTACGTCGCGTGAGCGTCGGCTGAAACGTGCGCCGCCGCGTCGAAGTGTCCTTCGATGCAACTTGGCGCCAGATGACGTGTCTTGATAGCACGTCGACCCTCGCGGCAACGTCCGGCAATCGCTGATCGCCGAATGACCCGCCGCCCGATTTTTCTTCGAGCGATGCACATGCGCTCTGCCGGCCGAACCATGATTCGCCGCAGCCTGATTCGCATGCGCGCCGTTCGACACAACGAACAAGTATCCAATCTATGTCTTTTGATTCACTCGGTCTGTCGGAACCTCTGCTTCGCGCCGTCAACGAACTCGGCTATTCCAGTCCCACTCCCATCCAGCTTCAGGCGATTCCCGCCGTTCTGAAAGGCGGCGACCTGCTCGCGGGCGCGCAGACCGGCACGGGCAAGACCGCCGGCTTCACGCTGCCGATCCTGCAACGCCTGTCGCAACTGGCACCCGCCACGGGCGGCGCGAAACGCCCGGTGCGCGCACTGATCCTCACGCCGACGCGCGAACTCGCCGCGCAGGTCGAGGAAAGCGTCCGCGCGTACGGCAAGTACCTCAAGCTCAAGTCGACGGTGATGTTCGGCGGCGTCGGCATCAATCCGCAGATCGACGCGCTGCGCCGTGGCGTCGATATCGTCGTCGCGACGCCGGGACGTCTGCTCGACCACATGCAGCAAAAGACGATCGACGTTTCGCAGCTCGAAATTCTCGTGCTCGACGAAGCCGATCGCATGCTCGACATGGGCTTCATCCACGATATCAAGCGCGTGCTCGCGCGCCTGCCGGCGAAGCGCCAGAATCTGCTGTTCTCGGCCACGTTCTCCGACGAGATCAAGGCGCTCGCCGACAACCTGCTCGATTCGCCCGCGCTGATCGAAGTCGCGCGTCGCAATACGACGGCCGAGAAGGTCGAGCAGAAGATTTACCCCGTCGATCGCGATCGCAAGCGCGAACTGCTCACGCATCTCATCCGCGGCAACAACTGGTTCCAGGTACTCGTCTTTACGCGCACGAAGCACGGCGCGAATCGTCTCGCCGAGCAATTGACGCGCGACGGCATCAGCGCGCTCGCGATTCACGGCAACAAAAGCCAGTCGGCGCGCACGCGCGCGCTCGCCGAATTCAAGGATCAGACGCTGCAAGTGCTGGTCGCGACGGATATCGCGGCGCGCGGCATCGACATCGATCAACTGCCGCATGTCGTGAACTTCGACTTGCCGAACGTGCCGGAAGATTACGTCCATCGCATCGGCCGCACGGGGCGCGCGGGCGCGGAAGGCGAAGCGGTATCGCTGGTATGCGTGGACGAGCATCAACTGCTGAAGGACATCGAGCGCCTCATCAAGCGGCCGATTCCGTGCGAGGTGATTCCGGGCTTCGAACCGGATCCGAATGCCAAGCCGGAGCCGATCCAGCGCCGCAGTCAAGGGCGCGGCCAGGGACAAGGTCAGGGGCGCCAGAATCCGCGCAACGGCGAAGGACGTCCGAATGGCGAATCGCGTCCGAAGGGCGATGCACGCCCGAGCGGTGAAGCGCGCCGCAACGGCGAGCCGCGCCGCGAAGGCAGCCGTCCGAGCGGTGAGGCCCGCGGCGCGCGGCCGGCGAAAGCAAACAATGGCGGCGCTCAGCCTTCGCGTGAAACTCGCAATCACAGCAAGCCGAACGTCAACACGACTTCGGCGCCGCGACGTCAGGAGCCGGCGCAGACGGGTCACGCCGCGAACGCGCGCAAACCGGGACCGGGGGGCAACCCTGGCGCGCTGCTTAGTGGCCGGCGTGATGCGTTGCGATCGGGCGATCGCAGTCGCTAATACGTTCGATGCAAGCTGGCGCGACGCTCGAATGCGTCGCGTCGAGGTTTCAGGCGGCGGCGCTCGCCGCCCGCTTCAGCCATTCGAGTTGCTCGCGCCAGCGTGCGAGCGCCGGTTGCGCATCAGTCAGTTCGAAGACGATTCCATTCGTGAGTCGCGCATATCCCACCCGCTGTATTTCACCGCTCTCAATAGTCCCGACGAAGCACGTCAGCGGCACATCGTCGAGCGGCACGCGGCGCGCGTCCAGATGCACCTGATAGAACGCGTCGTCGAATACGAAGGCGAGAGTCGCGCGTCCGGTCGCGGTGACCGCCTGCGCAGTCCGTGACGACGGCCACAGTGCGAAGGCGAGTGTGCGCGCATCGGGCGCAAGCAGTTCGCCGGCGCCGAGCAGCGCCGTTCGCACGCGATGGGCGCGATCGGCAGCGCATAGCGATGCGGTAAAACCAGCATCGGCGTCGGCGAGCGTGCCGTCGAAAAGCGCGCGCAACTCGGGCGGCCACTCGTCGAAAACGGTGTGCGATGACAGCGATGGCTGCGGCGTGTCGTGATCGGACATAGAAAAATGCCGGCTTTGAACCGGCATCGTCGAGAAGATTAACGGAAGAACAACTGCGTCATCTTCGAGAGCGGATAGTGCACGCTGGGCTGAATGCGCGCGGGCAAGTCGAGCGGCTTGAGCAGCATCTTGATGGCCTGATCCGCGGAAAGATTGCGCCGCACGAGCGCATTCACGCGCGCGGACAGTTCGCGGTTGTACTCGGCATCCTGCGCACGCTCCGGGTAACGAATGGCGAACACGTGCCGCAACGCGATTTCCGAATCTTCGCTCTTCAGTTCGATCACGCGCCGCACAAGAGCGCCGAGCACGGCGATGCGGCCATTGCCTTCGATCTTGTTCCACTTCTTGAAGAAGTGAAAGAAGTGCTTATAGTGCCGCACTTCGTCCGTACGGATATTGTCGGTGATCTCCTTCAGCACCGGTTCATCCGAACAATCGTTGATCGCGCGGTAGAGCGTGGCCGTCCCCGTCTCGACGACACAGCGCGCCACCATTTCGAGCGCGCGCTTCTTCTCGAACTCCTCGTAAGAGCACGTCAGCGAATATTCATCGAAGAAATTCCTGAACGCGGTGTCCCAGTCGAACTCGGGCCACACATGATTGATGTATCTCTTGAGCGCCCGGCCGTGCTGCATCTCTTCGGGCTCCCACTCGTTATTCAGCCACGCCGATATCTCGGGGTCGTCATGAAAATACTTGCTGAGGTTGCTGGTATAAAGATCGGTGCCGCTCTCGATGAACGAGCAGGCACACAACAACAAAAGAAGATGCTCGTTGGATGCCGCCTTCTGGCGATCGATCCGCGTGAGATCGATATCTTCGATGCGCCAAGGCATCACGTGTGTACTGTCTGTATGCATATATCGCGCTCCCAGGCTGGACCGAACGCGCCATCGGCCAACGAGAGACGGCCGACGTTCAGGCGACGCCGTGAACGGTTCGATCCTGGCGTCCTTAAATTCAAGTGTTAGCGGCTGCTTTTTCATCTTAGCCGCCCTGCAACGAGTTTGCAGACATGGGGACAGACTCACGTGCGGCGCGCCGGTTCCGTGCGTGCCGATTTCTTACAACGTCAGGCGAGCGGCAGCCGGTGCGCGAGCATGAAACGCGCCGATATTTGAGTGCTGTGTGCTGGAAATGAAAAAAGGCGGCCGAGGCCGCCGATTCTTACGCGTTCGAGGTATTAGTGTGCGGTTCTTACGCAGCAAGACGTGCCACACGCATGCGCCAGGCGACGATAGCCAGCGAAACCCCGGACAGCGCGGCGGCCAGCAACACGTAGTAACTCGGCGCGAGTTTGTCGCCGGTGACGTGAATGAACGCTTCGACGATCGTCGGCGCGAAACCGCCGAACAGCGTGACACCGAGCGCATAGCCGATCGACAGGCCTGTTGAGCGCACCCGCGTCGGAAAGATCTCGGACATAAGCGCCGGCATCGGACCGGAGTATGCCGCCTTCAGAATGCCCGCCGCCGATTGCAGCACGACGAGCGACGCGACCGTCGGATGCGCCTGAAGCCACGCAAACATCGGATAAATCGTTACGCCCATGAAGATCGAGGCGCCGAGCATGATGCGGATGCGCCCGAGCCGATCGGAGAGCGCGCCCATCAACGGGGAAAAAATGAACTGAAGTCCGCCATTGAGCACCACGACGGCGAACGATGCCGTCGCCGGAAGATGCAACTGCTTGACCGCGTACATCGGCATATAGAGTTGCAAGACATAGACGCCGACAGTCGATTGCGCCACGATGCCCACGGCAAGCAGCAGGTTCAGCCATTGATTCGCGAACGAGATGCCGGAGTCGCTTGCCTTCGCGCTGGCACGCGTCGCGAGAAACTCCGGCGTTTCGTCCAGGTGCGAACGGATGTAATAGCCGATCGGCCCGACAAGTAGACCGAAGACGAACGGGATGCGCCAGCCCCAGCTTTCGAGTTGCGCTGGCGGCAGCCAGGCGCTCAGAACCGAGCCGAACGCCGCAGCCATGATCGCGGCGAGCCCTTGGCTCGCGAACTGCCAGCTCGCGTAATAGCCACGCCGCGCTTCGCTGTGCTCGACCATGAACGCGGTCGCGCTGCCGAACTCGCCGCCGACCGCGAAACCTTGAACAAGGCGCGCGAGCAGGATCAGCAGCGGCGCCGCGATGCCGATGTGCTGATACGAAGGCATCACGGCCATGGTGAGCGTGCCGATCATCATCAGCAGAATGGCGAGCGTGAGCGCGGCTTTGCGCCCTTTGCGGTCGCCGTAGATACCGAGCACGATCGCGCCCAGTGGCCGCATCAGGAACGAAATGCCGAACGTGCCGATGGCCAGCATCGTCGAGAGCCATTCGTCGTTCGACGGAAAGAACGCCTTCGCGATGACCGTTGCGAAATAGCCGTAGACGAGAAAGTCGAACCACTCGAGTGCGTTGCCGATCGACGACGAGAACACGATGCGGCGGATCATCGCCTTCGATGGCGCTGCTTTCGGGGCCAGCGTTTCGGCGTTCGTGGCCGCCGCACTCGGAGCATCGGGCGCTCCATATATTCGTTCGTTCATGAATTCTCCTCCCCTTCCGTGATCCTGGTTTCGTGCCGGATGCGGCTGGATACAAGCGTGCACATCCCGCTCGCTGCCGAAACTCAGCGATCGTTGCGCATTTTTTGGAAACGGAGACCGCCGCGTGGCCGGTCTCCGAAAGTGGCTTTAGAAGCCTGCTGCGAGCCCGTCGCGCCGGCTGTCACTCGCCGCGACATATCCACGCTCGGGATCGTTCGAGTCGAGCTTCCAGATGTATTGGCCCGAGCCGAAGTCCATATACGGATCGTCGACGGACTTGATCGTATGGCCGAGGCCTTCGAGCGCACGCGCGGTTTCGAGATCGAGCGTGGCTTCGATATCGATGGTGAAATCGCGATTCACCTTCCAGCGGGGCGCGTCGCACGCCGCTTGCGGCTGCTGGCCGTAGTCGAGCATCCGCACGATCGATTGCAGATGACCTTGTGGCTGCATGTCACCGCCCATCACGCCGAAGCTCATGACGGCTTGGCGGTTGCCATTGATTTCCTGCGTGAGGAACGCTGGAATGATCGTGTGGAACGGGCGTTTGCCGCCTTCGACCACGTTTGCGGACTTCGGATCCATCGAGAAGCCGCAGCCACGATTCTGCAGCGCGATGCCCGTGTCAGGCACGACCACGCCCGAGCCGAAGCCCATGTAGTTCGACTGGATGAAGCTCACCATCATGCCGCGCTCGTCGGCGACCGACATGTAGATGGTCCCGCCCGCCTTCGGCATGCCGAAGTCGAACTGCGTCGCCTTCGACGGATCGATGAGCTTCGCGCGTTCCGCCAGGTACGCGTCGTCGAGCATCTGCTCGGGCGTCACCTCCATCGAGCGAGGATCGGCGACGTAGCGATAAACGTCGGCGAAGGCGAGCTTCATCGCCTCGATTTGCAGATGTTGCGACTCGATGCGATCGACGCTCAGGGCGCTCACATCGAATTTGTCCAGAATACCGAGCGCGATCAGCGCCGCAATGCCTTGACCGTTCGGCGGGATCTCGTGCACCGTGTAGCCGCGATAGTCCTTGCTGATCGGCTCGACCCAGTCGGCGCGATAGCCGCGCAAGTCGTTCATGGTCAGCGCTGCGCCGCCCTCACGCGCGAACGCGGCAATGCGCTCGGCGATCTCGCCTTCGTAAAACGCGCGCGGACCATGCTGCGCGAGCATGCGCAGCGTTTTAGCGTGGCCGGGAAAGCGCACGAGCTCGCTCACATCAGGCGCGCGGCCGTGCGGCATGAACACATTCGCGAAGCCCGGCTGATCCTTGAGCTCCGGCACCGCCGCCGCCCACTTGTAAGCGACGATGCTCGCCACCGCATGACCGCGTTCGGCGATCTCGATGGCGGGTTCCATCAGGTCCGCGAAGGGCAGCGAGCCGAACTTCGTATGCAGCGCCTCCCATCCGGCAATGACGCCCGGCACCGTGACCGCGTCCCAGCCGCGCTTGGGCTGCCGTGCGAGTCCGTTCTCCTCGCCGTACTTGCGGCGGAAATAGTCGACGTTCCAAGCCGCCGGCGACACGCCCGACGCGTTGAGGCCGTGCAACTTCTCGCCGTCCCATACGAGTGCGAAAGCGTCGCCGCCCAGGCCGCACGACACCGGTTCGACCACGGTGATGGCGGCCGCCGCTGCGATCGCTGCGTCGACGGCATTGCCGCCCTTCCACAGCATGCGCAGGCCAGCTTGCGCGGCCAACGGATGGGACGTCGAAACGATGTTACGGGCGAACACCGGCAGGCGCGGCGTGGGATAGGGGTTTTGCCAGTTGAAGCGAGTCATTGAATGAAGTCCGAAATACGAGGAGGCAGCATGCCGGGCAATTCTGTAGGCCAGCGGGAAAAGGGGGATATTGCATTGTCCACTTAATCCAAAACAAATTCATTTTATCGTATAAATTAATGAGTCATCCGCATGAATACGTAGTGCACGTCCGCCCGTTTGCGCGTACTTGGGCGCCCTCGTGTTTGTGTGCGCCGCCGCACGAACTTCACGTCGAATCTCCGAATTCCCGTAAGCGATGGACCGCTTCCTCGACTAAAAAAAGTCAAAGCCAAAATTTTCAACGCGAATTTGGCACTTGTCAGACGCTTGCCTACAATCCCAATTCCCGGCATCCGCAATACAAAACTCCACGCGTTTGCCCGGCGGTTTTTCAGTTTCCCCGTACAACGTTTCGAAGCAAAAAGATCCGGCTTACAAAGCCGGCTGCTTATGCCGTTCGGTCGTCATGGAGAACACACAATGCTGAGTCCGCACGAATTTGCCACGCTGCTACTGGTACAGGAAGCGCCCAATCAGGTCGACATGGAACGCCAGGAACTCGACGCTCTGCTCGAACGTCAGTTGGTCCAACTCGAAAATCTCGCATCAGGACGCCAGCAATGGCGCCTCACCGCCACCGGCGATTCCACCGTCAAAGCTTTCAAGCGTTACTCGTAGCACGCGTAGCAGGACTCGGGGCGCGGCCCGCGGCCGCGTCCCTCTCCGCCTCTCCCTCGTATCAAATCATTCAGCCGGCACGCAGTGTCGGGTCGACTGCGGCGCGCCAGCTCAGTGCCTGTGCTCGCTGATCCAGGAAGAAGCTCGCCCATGCGCTCTGCGCCTCAGGGCTGGGATTCGACCGGTACATGCGATAACGCTCCGCGATCGCCGTCTGGAAAGCGCAAAAACGCTCCCTCGTCAGCCCGCCTCGCCGCTCGGCCACATAGGCGTCGTAGAAGGCCGAATAAACCGATTGCGCGTCCGCCCCGTAATCGACCGGAGACGACGTCCCGCACATGCCCTGCAGCGCATTGAACGAGGGCGCGCCCATCGTTCCGTCCAGATTGGGTGTTCCCACGCAGCCCGCCAGCAACGCCGCACTCAAAACGCCTGAAACACACAGCACTCGCATCGCGCTCACCTTCGATCGATTTCGTGACGCCAGTATCGGACGAACGGAACTGCCGCGCCACTCGGCCGAATGGCATAGGCCGATCGACGTTCGAGCGCGACATGTCACGCGGCTTATGCCGTTTGGCCAGGTTGTCCGCGGCGCCTCGCTCCGATAGATTGCGCAGAAGGACATCGCGTCACGGCTCGACGCGTCGATGTCAGCTCTACTCGGAGAAGACCATGCAGGATCAGTACATTCTCGCGCTCGACCAGGGCACGACCAGTTCGCGCGCCATGCTGTTCGACAGAAACGGCAACGTCGTGTCCGTGGCGCAGAAGGAATTCCAGCAGATTTATCCGGAAGCGGGCTGGGTGGAGCACGATCCGCAGGAGATCTGGTCGACGCAGGCCGGCGTCGCCGCAGAAGCCGTCACGCGCGCCGGCGCAAGCGCCTCATCGATTGCGGCGGTCGGCATTACGAATCAGCGCGAGACCACGATCGTCTGGGACCGCGAGACGGGCAAGCCGATCTACAACGCAATCGTCTGGCAAGACCGTCGCACGGCCGGCTTCTGCGACGAGCTCAAGGCGCGCGGCCTCGAAGCCATGGTGCGCAGTAAGACCGGCCTGCCCATCGACGCGTATTTCTCCGCGACGAAAATCCGGTGGATTCTCGACAATGTCGAGGGCGCCCGCGACAAGGCGAAACAAGGACGGCTCGCCTTCGGCACGGTCGATAGCTGGCTCGTCTGGAATTTCACGCGGCACGGCCTGCATGTCACGGACATCACGAACGCATCGCGCACCATGCTCTTCGACATCCACGAGCGACGCTGGGACGACGAGTTGCTCGACGCGCTCGGCATACCGCGCAACATGCTGCCCGAAGTGCGCACATCGTCCGAGGTGTATGCCACCACGCAAGGCACGGTGTTCGCAGCGGACGTCCCGCTCGCCTCGCTTGCCGGCGACCAGCACGCCGCGCTCTTCGGACAGATGTGCACGGATCCCGGCATGGTGAAGAATACGTACGGCACCGGCTGCTTTCTCGTCATGAACACGGGCGACAAGCCGATCGAGTCGCGCAATAACCTCGTCACGACAATCGCCTGGCAGATCGGCGATCAGGTCAATTACGCGCTTGAAGGCAGCATCTTCATCGCGGGCGCGGTGGTGCAATGGCTGCGCGACGGGCTCGGCCTCATTCGCCAGGCAAGCGAAGTCGAGACGCTCGCGCGCGGCGTGCCGCATAGCGATGGCGTCTATCTCGTCCCCGCGTTCGCCGGGCTCGGCGCGCCGCACTGGGACGCGCGCGCACGCGGCACGCTCTTCGGCGTCACACGCGGCACGACATCGAGTCATATCGCGCGCGCGGCGCTCGATTCGATCGCGTATCAATCCCTCGACGTGCTCAAAGCAATGGAAGCGGACTCGGGCATGCGCATCGGCGAATTGCGCGTCGATGGCGGCGCCTGCGCGAACAATCTGCTGATGCAGTTTCAGGCCGACATCCTCGGCGTCGATGTCGCGCGGCCGCGCATCGCTGAAACCACGGCGCTCGGCGCGGCTTATCTCGCGGGGCTCGCGGTCGGCTATTGGAAGGATGTCGATGAACTCAAGGCGCAATGGCAACTGGAGCGCCGGTTCAGTCCGTCGATGCCGCAACCGGAGATCGCGTCCTGTCTCGCCGGATGGCAACGCGCGGTCAATGCGGCGAAGGCATGGGCCGACAGCTAGCTGTACCGATCCGCCGATGTCATTTTCCGGAACGCGGCGCCATGCGGCGGTGCAAAAACCGGCGGCGTGCTGTATCCTAAAAAACCTGTCGAGCTTTTGGCTCGGCGGTATTCAGTACGTCTTCAGGGCGGGGTGCAATTCCCCACCGGCGGTAAGTGGCGAGGCCTCGTGGCCAGACCACGAGCCCGCGAGCGCCCGCGCCGGCAACGTGCGCGGGGTCAGCAGATCTGGTGAAACGCCAGAGCCGACGGTCACAGTCCGGATGAGAGAAGATGTGCAGATGGTCATGTCCGTTCCCCTTGGCGATCCTTGCGTCGCGCCGAATCGGACGACGCCGCGCCTTCGGGCGTGTCGCCGCGGGGTGTCGTTCTGTCTGTTTGCAATGCCCTGAAACGTTTTTCGCTTAATTTTCTCGCGAGAGCGTTTCACATGTCCCAGACCCAAGCTACCAGCCTTTCGTTCGCCGCACCCGCCGTCATCGCCGACGACGCCTTTGCCGACCTTCCCCAACTCGCTTCCTTCGACGTTCCGCCGCGCATTGCCGCTGCGCTCGACGCCATGCGCGAAGGCCGCCCGGTCGTCCTGCAGGACGATGACGATCGCGAGAACGAGGCCGATCTGATCGTCGCCGCGGAGAAACTCACCGACGCCACCATGGCCCTTCTGATCCGTGAGTGCAGCGGCATCGTGTGCCTTTGCCTGCCCGACGATAAAGTGCGCGCGCTCGAGCTTGCGCCGATGGCCCCAGCCAATGGCAGCCGCTACGGCACCGCGTTCACGGTGTCGATCGAAGCGCGCGAAGGCGTGACCACGGGCGTATCGGCGGCGGATCGCGTGACGACGATCCGCGCGGCCATCGCCGATCATGCGAAGCCGGGCGATATCGTCCGGCCGGGCCACGTCTTCCCGCTGCGCGCGATGCCGGGCGGTGTGCTCGCGCGGCGCGGCCACACGGAAGGCACCGTCGATCTGGCGATTCTCGCGGGACTCAAGCCCGCAGGCGTGCTGTGTGAACTGATGAACCCGGACGGCACGATGACGCGCGGCGAACAAGTGGCGCGCTTCGCACAGGAACACAGTCTGCCGATGCTGACCATCGCGGAACTCGTCGAATTCCGCACGGCGCTCGCAGCGGCGCGTGAGACCGTCGAAGAAACGGCCTGAGTCGCAAGACGCTCAGGACAGCACGTCGCCGAAATCCCCTCGCACGCCGGCGGCAACCAGCGCGGGGAGTTCGTCCATGTGCTCCATGATCCGTGTGATGCCGGTTTCGCGCAGCACCTGCGCGTAGCCCGACGGAATATGGCTCGCGCCGACGAACGCGATGGTCTTCATGCCCGCCGCGCGCGCCGCCGTGAGTCCGGCGACGCTGTCTTCCACGACGAGGCAGCGCTCGGGCGCGACATCGAGCGTGCGCGCCGCGAGCAGGTAGACATCGGGGTAAGGCTTCGGCCGCTCGACCTGCTGCGCACTGAATACGCGCGCGCCCACGACTTCGTCCAGACCCGCGCGCCGCACCGAGGCACGCACGCGCTCCAGACGGCTGTTCGACACAACCGCGACCGGCAAGCCGCAACCTTCCAGCGCGGCGCGCACGCCGGCGATCGGTCCGACCGAGCGCGCGAGTTCCACCGCGACGCGCGCCTCGATCGTGTTGACGAAATCCGGCGGCATCACGATGCCGAAGTTCGTCTCCAGATGCGTCAGGAAGCGCGAGGTCTGCTGCCCGAAAGCCGTCTTGACGGCCGGTTTGAAGTCGATGCCGGGAAACGTCTCGGTCAGGACGTCCAGCATCACGCGATCCGCGATGACTTCGCTATCGACGAGCACGCCGTCGCAATCGCAGATGAGATGATCGATCATGTTGGCTCGAATTACGTTGAGCCAACATCATAAGCGTTCAGCAAGCGTCGGCTGCTTTTACTTCGGATGTAACGCGCGGCGCGTCCAGCCGCGCCGCGAACCATGTCACCGCGAGGGCTGCGAGCGCGACCGCCGCGGCGGCCCACGGCAGCGCATCGAGTCCGTGACCGTGCGTCAGCACCGCGCCGCCGAGCCACGCGCCGCCCGCATTGCCGACGTTGAACGCGCCGATATTGAGCGTCGATGCAAGATTCGGCGCATCCTTCGCCTTCTCGACAACGCGCGCCTGCAGCGGCGGCACCGTCGCGAACGCCGCGATACCCCACACGAAAATCGTGACGATCGCGCCGATCTGACTGTGGCTCGTCTTTGCAAACACGGCCATGACGATCGCGAGCGCGAACAGAATGCCCATCAGCGAGGGCATCAGCGCGCGGTCGGCGAGCTTGCCGCCGATCGTATTGCCGATGGTGAGACCGAGGCCGAACAACACCAGGATCAGCGTGACGGCGCGCGGCGAGAAACCGCCGACCTGTTCGAGAATCGGCGCGATATAGGTGAACACGACGAACACGCCGCCGAAACCGAGCACGGTCATCGTGAGCGCGAGCCAGACCTGGCCGTCGCGCAGCACGCGCACTTCGCGTGCGAGTCCGCTCGGCGCGGCATCGTGGCGATTCGGCACGAGCGCGGTCACGCCGAGTGTGGAGAGCACGCCCAGCCCCGCGACGATCCAGAACGTCGCGCGCCAGCCCAGTTCCTGGCCGATGAACGTCCCAAACGGCACGCCCAGCACGTTCGCGAGCGTGAGGCCAGTGAACATCAGCGCGATGGCGCTCGCGCGCTTGTCCGCCGGCACGAGCGACGCGGCCACGACCGCGCCGATGCCGAAGAACGAGCCGTGTGCGAACGACGTGACGACGCGCGCGGCCATCAAGAGTCCATAGCCCGGCGCGACCGCGCACAGCACGTTGCCGACGATGAACACGAGCATCAGCCCTTGCAGCGCAAGCTTGCGCGGCAGCTTGCTCGTCAGCACGGCGAGCAGTGGCGCACCGACCGCGACGCCGAGCGCGTAGCCGGTGACGAGCAGGCCCGCCGACGGAATCGACACGGAAAGATCGTGCGCGACGTTGGGCAGCAGGCCCATGATGACGAACTCCGTCGTGCCGATGGCGAAAGCGCTGATCGCCAGCGCGAGAAGCGGGAGAGGCATGGTGGCTCCGAATCAGAATTGAGCGGTCACGAATTCGACGACGACACCTGGCGCCAGCCGCACGAAGAGCTGAAGCTCGCGGGCGAGCGGCACTTCGGCGAACTGGTGGGCATAGCCGTGGCAATCGAGACGTTCGAGCAAAGCACGCCACTCGGCCTTGTCGTCGATGCGCAGCGCCAGATGGTCGATGCGCGTCGCGCCTGGCCGCTCGGCGGGACGCGAATCCGCGGCACCCGAGGCAATCAGATGCACCGCCGGCCGCGCGCCGAGATAGAGCCAGTAACCGCCGACGCCGAACGGCGGCCGCGGCCCGACACGCATACCGGCGATATCGACGAAAAAGCGCATGAACGCATCGCAGTCGGGTGCGACGAGGCTGACGTGGTCGAGTTGCATGACGTGGATGCTCCTCAAGGGTTAACGCTAGCCGGCATTGTGCGAGCTATGCATTGTTTTGAGAATGGGTCTACGCTTTGAATCATTATCAAACCGGATTTGAAAATGACGATGGATCGACTCGGGGATATGCGCCTTTTCGTTGAAGCGGCGGCGGCGGGCAGCCTGTCGGCGGCGGGGCGCAAGATCGGACTATCACCGGCCGCAGCGAGCGCGCGGCTCATCAAGCTGGAAAAAGCGCTGCACACGCGGCTTTTCGAGCGCACGACGCGCCAGCTGCGTGTCACCGACGAAGGCCGCATGTATCTGCAGCACTGCCGGATCGCGCTGCAGGCAATCGACGACGCCGAAGCCGCGCTGCAAGCCGGCCAGAACGTCGTGCGCGGCAAGGTGCGCATTTCAGCGACGTCGAATTTCGGCCGCTCGATGCTGCGGGGCTGGATCGACGAATTCAGCGCGCTGCATCCGGACGTGAGATTCGCGCTGACGCTGTCGGACTCCGTGTCGAATCTGCTGCAGGAGGAGATCGATCTCGCGATTCGCTTCGGCGCGCCGCCGGACAGCGGACTGGCCGCCCGCGCGCTCGCGCCGAATCGACGCGTGCTGTGCGCATCGCCCGACTATCTCGCGCGCAAGGGCGAGCCCACAACGCCCGCGGAGTTGGTGGGTCACGATTTCGTCGTCGTGGTCACGGCAGGCGGGCCGCTCAACGAACTCGCTTTCGTGCGCGGCGACGAGCGCTACGCGTACACGATTCCGCTCGCGGACGCGTGGGAAACCAACGACGGCGCGATGACCCGCGCGTGGGCGCTCGCGGGCCACGGCATCGCGCATAAATCGATCTGGGATATCGCCGCCGACGTGCGCGCCGGCACGCTGAAGATGTTGTTGCCCGACTGGTGCACGCACGAGGCGGCCGTTCACGCCCTCTTCCACGCGAACCGCTACATGGCGCCGCGCGTGCGCGTGCTGCTGGATTTTCTGGTCGAGCGTTTCGAGAAAACGACGCACGAACTGCTCGGCGATCTGGCGTATCCGCCCGACAGGCGCCCGTCGCGTCAGGAATGGTCGTCGGCGCTATAATATCGGGCTAAATTACAGCAGAAAGCGGGCAGATGGCTGTAGAAGTCCGCGAAAACTCCCTCAATCCTCTTACCTGCGCCCCCAGATCAACCACTGCGACCGGCGACGATTCATGACCAAGAAAGTTTATGTAAAGACCTTCGGCTGCCAGATGAACGAGTACGACTCCGACAAGATGGTCGACGTGCTCGGCGCGGCGGAAGGACTCGTCAAGACGGACACGCCCGAAGACGCGGACGTCATCCTGTTCAACACGTGCTCGGTGCGCGAGAAGGCCCAGGAGAAAGTGTTCTCCGATCTCGGCCGCGTGCGCGAGCTGAAGGAAGCGAATCCGAATCTGCTGATCGGCGTCGGCGGTTGCGTCGCGAGCCAGGAAGGCGCGTCGATCGTCGCGCGGGCGCCGTATGTCGATCTCGTGTTCGGCCCGCAGACGCTGCATCGCCTGCCCGCGATGATCGATCAGCGCCGCGCTACCGGCCGCGCGCAGGTCGATATCACGTTCCCCGAAATCGAGAAGTTCGATCATCTGCCGCCCGCACGCGTCGACGGCCCGAGCGCGTTCGTGTCGATCATGGAAGGTTGCAGCAAGTACTGCAGCTACTGCGTCGTGCCCTACACGCGCGGCGAGGAAGTCTCCCGCCCGCTCGACGACGTGCTCACCGAAATCGCCGGCCTCGCCGACCAGGGCGTGCGCGAAGTCACGCTGCTCGGCCAGAACGTGAACGCCTATCGCGGCGCGCTCACGCTCGGCTCGCACGACATCGCGGATTTCGCGACGCTCATCGAGTACGTTGCGGATGTGCCCGGCATCGAACGCATTCGCTATACCACATCGCATCCGAAGGAATTCACGCAGCGCCTCATCGACACTTACGCGAAAGTGCCGAAGCTCGTCTCGCATCTGCATTTGCCGGTGCAGCACGGCTCGGATCGCATTCTGATGGCGATGAAGCGCGGCTACTCCGTGCTCGAGTACAAGTCGGTCATCCGCAAACTCCGCGCGATCCGCCCGGATCTGTCGCTATCGACGGACTTCATCGTGGGTTTCCCCGGAGAGACCGAGGACGATTTCAACAAGATGATGGCCCTCGTCGACGAGATGAGCTATGACACGAGCTTTTCGTTCATCTACAGTCCGCGCCCCGGCACGCCGGCCGCGAACCTCCATGACGACACGCCGCGCGAAGTGAAGCTGAAGCGTCTGCAACATCTGCAGGCGACCATCGAGGAAAACGTGCAGCGCATCAGCGCGTCGATGGTCGGCAAGGTCGAGCGTATTCTGGTCGAGCGGCCCGCGCGCAAGGACCCGAACGAACTCGCCGGGCGCACGCAGAACAACCGCGTCGTCAATTTCCCCGCGCCGGCCGAGTCGCACGCGCGTTTGATCGGCCAGATGATCGACGTGAAGATCGTGCATGCGTATCCGCATTCGCTGCGCGGCGAACTGGTCATGGCGCCCGAGCTGACGCACTAAAGAAAGGAACCCAGGTTCATCTTGAAGAACGCTCCTACGCAGCATCTGGAATTCACCGCGCCGCGCGACGACAACGCGCGGCTCGCCAACCTCTGCGGCCCGCTCGACGAAAACCTGCGGCAGATCGAGCAGGCGCTCGATGTGACGCTTTCGCGTCGCGGCCACAAGATCGCGATTCGCGGCCGTGGCGCGAAAGTCGCGCTCGCGGCGCTCGAGAACTTCTACAACCGCGCGCGCGATCCGATTTCCGTCGACGACATTCAACTCGCGCTCGTCGAGGCGAGCCATGCGACGCGCCGCGCGAAGGATGCGCGCGAAGCCAACGGTGAAGAAGGCGAGATCGATCCGCGTTTTCGTGGCGATCCGGATCATCCGTTCGATGAACCGAGCGCGACGATCGACCTCGGCGAAGACGAAGACCACGGTCCGAAGCTCTACACGCGCCGGGCCGATCTGCGCGGCCGCACGCCGGCGCAGCGCGAGTATCTGAAGCAGATCATCGCGCACGACGTGACGTTCGGCATCGGGCCGGCGGGCACGGGCAAGACTTATCTCGCGGTCGCGTGCGCGGTCGATGCACTCGAACGCGATCAGGTGAAGCGCATCGTGCTGACGCGTCCGGCCGTCGAGGCGGGCGAGCGGCTCGGCTTCCTGCCGGGTGATCTCGCGCAGAAGGTCGATCCGTATCTGCGTCCGCTCTATGACGCGCTTTACGATCTGCTCGGCTTCGACAAGACGGCGAAGATGTTCGAACGTCAGATGATCGAGATCGCGCCGCTCGCGTACATGCGCGGGCGCACGCTGAATCACGCGTTCATCATTCTCGACGAGGCGCAGAACACTACGCCCGAGCAGATGAAGATGTTCCTCACGCGTATCGGCTTCGGCTCGAAGGCGGTCGTCACCGGCGATACCACGCAGGTCGACCTGCCGCGCGGCCACAAGAGCGGGCTGATCGAGGCGCAGCACGTGCTCTCGGAAGTGCGCGGCATCGCGATCACGCACTTCACGTCGGCGGATGTGGTGCGGCATCCGCTCGTCGCGCGCATCGTCGAGGCTTACGACGCGCAATCGCAGAAAGATGCGGCGCTCGCCGAGGCCGCGCGCGTCGCTCAGCAGTCGCAGCAAAAGCCCGAATGAAGCCGCGCCTCACATTGACGATGCAGTTCCCCGCCGCAAAAGCGTACCCGTCGCACAAGGCGATCTTGCCGCGCGCGACGGTCGCGCGCTGGATCAAGGGCTCGCTTTTCGCCGACGCCGAGCTGACCGTGCGCTTCGTCGACGAGGAAGAAGGCCGGATGCTCAATCGCACGTATCGCCAGAAGGATTACGCGACGAACGTGCTCACGTTCGCCTACGCGGAATCCGAGGACGATCCCGTCGCGGGCGATCTGATTCTGTGCTGCCCCGTCGTCGAGCGCGAAGCCGACGAACAGGGCAAGCCGCTCGCCGCGCACTACGCGCATCTGATCGTCCACGGCACGCTCCATGCGCAGGGCTACGACCATGAAGTCGAAAGCGAAGCGCAAGAGATGGAATCCATTGAGACGGATATCATGCAGTCTCTGGGATTTTCCGATCCTTACGTGCCTTTGACCTGAAGCCGGTCCGATGTCCTCGATGTGTTGAAAGCGCCGTGAACGACAAGACGCCCGAACCCGCGCAAGCCGCACCTTCCGAAGCCGATCCGACGCCCGCGCCCTGCCCGGACTATCCGCCCGCGCTCGGCGAATCCGCGCTGCTGACGGACGAGGAACTGGCCGCGGCGCGCGACCCGGCGCTCGCTCACTGGGACCGGAAGTCGGATTTGTGGCTGTTCGGGTACGGCTCGCTGATCTGGAACCCCGGCTTGCCGACGCTCGAAGCCGTGCGCGGCAAGGTGCATGGCTACCATCGCGGGCTTTATTTGTGGTCGCGCGTGAATCGCGGCACGCCGGAACAGCCTGGCCTCGTGCTGGCGCTGGATCGCGGCGGCTCGTGCACCGGCATGGCGTTCAGGCTCGCGGGCGCCGATGCGATCGAGCATCTCCAGGTATTGTGGCGGCGCGAAATGGCGATGGCGTCGTATAGGCCCGCGTGGCTGCCCTGCACGCTCGCGGACGGACGGCGCGTGGAGGCGCTGGCATTCGTGATGCGCCGGGATGCGACTTCCTATACCGGCAAACTCTCCGATCCGATCGTGCGCACCGTGCTCGGCTGTGCGAGCGGCCGCTATGGCACGACGCTGGATTACGTAAGCCGGACCGTCGAGGCGCTGCGCGAGAGCGGCATGCCGGATCGCGCCCTCGAAGCGCTCCTGAAACGCTGTCAGGCACAAGGAAATTAATGACGCGCGTGCTTTTCGCATCCGTACGATTTTTTACCGCGCGTCGTCCGTTCGGACAACGCTCATCGCCGGACATACTCCTCGCATATTTATCGGCTAGCATGGCTCATGACATGCGCACTGCGCCACGCAGTCCCCGTTTTTCCTTGGTGTATGCTTGAACTTCCGCTAACCCGCGCCCGGGAACTCCCGGGCGCTCCGCTATGAACGAACCTTATCCCAGTCGACGCCACACCGACAAACCGCCGGAAAAGCGCTCTTTGCTCGAACGGCTGACCGATTTCATCTCGCACGAGCCCGAATCGCGCGACGAACTTCTCGAAGTGCTCCAGGATGCGCACGAGCGCAACCTGCTCGATGCCGATTCGCTCTCGATGATCGAAGGCGTCTTTCAGGTGTCCGATCTCTGCGCGCGCGACATCATGGTTCCGCGCGCCCAGATGGACGCCATCAACATCTCGGAAACGCCCGCCGAATTCATCCCGTTCGTGCTCGACAAGGCGCATTCGCGCTATCCCGTGTACGAGGGCAATCGGGACAACATCATCGGCGTGCTGCTCGCGAAAGACTTGCTGCGCTACTACGCGGAAGAGGAATTCGACGTGCGCGGCATGCTGCGCCCCGCCGTCTTCATCCCCGAATCGAAGCGCCTGAACGTGCTGCTGCACGACTTTCGCGTGAACCGCAATCACATCGCGATCGTCGTCGACGAATACGGCGGCGTGGCGGGTCTCATCACGATCGAAGACGTGCTCGAGCAGATCGTCGGCGACATCGAGGACGAATACGACTTCGACGAAGAAGCCGGCAATATCATCGCGACGCCTGACGGCAAGTATCGCGTGCGCGCGCTGACCGGCATCGAACAGTTCAACGAGGAGTTCGGCACGGATTACTCCGACGACGAGGTCGATACCATCGGCGGTCTCGTCACGCATCGCTTCGGGCGCGTGCCGCATCGCGGCGAGAAAGTGCGCATCGACGATTTCGCGTTCGAGATCCTGCGCGGCGACGCCCGGCAGATTCACGTTCTTCTCGTGCGGCGCGTGCCGAATCTCGCGCAGCAACATCACCACGCAGGCGACGACGAAGACGAATTGCGCGACTAAGCGCGCCGCGGGCGCCGGAGCGAATCCGGCACCCGCCATCACCCCTTCGCCCGCCTTCGTTTCATCTCGACCGTCATTAATGGCCGATTCATCGTTTCGTTTCCTCTCCCGTCAACGCGACGCATCCCTCATCTCCGAGTCGCCGCGCGCATTGCCCTTCTGGCATTACCTCGTGGCCGCCGTGCTCGGCGCCATCAATACGCTCTCCTTCGCCCCGACGCCGCACGGCGGCTGGATCGAGCTCGTCATCTTCGCGCTCTTTTTCGCGTGGCTCACGCGCACCGGCAACTGGCGCAGCGCCGCCGCGACCGGCTGGGCGTTCGGCTTCGGCAACTTCGTCACGGGCGTGTGGTGGCTCTACGTGAGCATGCATGTCTACGGCGGGATGGCCGCGCCGCTCGCCGCAGCGGCCGTCGCGTTGTTTTCGCTTTACCTCGCGATTTATCCGGCGCTGGCGAGCGCGGTCTGGTCGTTCGTCGCGGGCCGCGCGCGCTTCGGCGATGAAGACGCGGCCACCGCACGCGACATCGACGCCTCGCCGCGCTTTGCGCCGACATGGCACGGCGCGTTTGCGTTCGCGAGCGCGTGGGCGCTCGGCGAATGGCTGCGTGGACTCGTGTTCACGGGCTTTCCGTGGCTCGCGAGCGGTTATGCGCAAGTCGACGGACCGCTCAAGGGCTTCGGCGCGCTCGTCGGCGTGTACGGTGTCGGCTGGGTGCTCGCGCTCGTCGCGGCGCTGATCGTGCAGGCGCTGTATCACTGGCGGCATGCGGGCCGTGGCGCGCGTGCGCTGATCCCCGCGGCTGTTGCCATTGCGCTGATCGTCGGGGGCATGCTGCTATCGTTCGTCGATTGGACGACGCCCGCCAACGCCCCTCTCGATGTGCGTCTCCTGCAAGGCAATGTGAAACAGGAAATGAAGTTCGAACAGGCCGGTGTCGATGAATCGCTCGCGCTCTACCAGCGGCTCATCACCGAGAAGCCCGCCGATCTGATCGTCACGCCGGAAACTGCGCTGCCCGTCTTGTCCGTGCAGATTCCTCGAGACTTCGCCGTCACGATCCGGAACTTCGCGGACGACACGAACTCGTCGATTCTCTTCGGCGCGATCGGCGTCACGATTCTCCCCGATGGCCGCGCGACCGATTACACCAACAGCCTCTTCGGCGTCACGCCGCACGTGAACGGCGTGTACCGCTACGACAAGCATCATCTCGTGCCCTTCGGAGAATTCGTGCCGCTCGGCTTTCACTGGTTCGTGCGCATGATGGGCATTCCGCTCGGCGATCTTGCGCGCGGGCCGATCGCGCAGAAGGCGTTCATCGTGCACAACCAGCCGGTCGCCGTGGATATCTGCTACGAGGACATCTTCGGCGAAGAGATCGCGCGCACGATCCGCGAGCAGGAAACGCCTGCGGGCATTCTGGTCAACTCGACAAACCTCGCGTGGTTCGGCAATACGATTGCGCTCGATCAGCATCTTCAGATCGCGCGCATGCGATCGATCGAAACCGGCCGGCCGATGCTGCGCGCTACCAACACCGGCATGACGGCGGTGATCGCGGCGAACGGCGATGTCGTCTCGAAGCTGCCGACCTTCACGACCGGCGTGCTCGAAGCGCGCGTGCAAGGGACGTCGGGCAGCACGCCGTATGTGACGAGCGGGAATATGACGGTGATCGCGATGTCGCTCTTGTTGCTCGCGTTCGGGTTTGCGTTTGCACCTGACCGGAAACGTTCGGACGCGCGCTGAACATCGACTGAAACGATGCCGCGTTGCGCCATGCGACGCGGCCCGCGCGTCTGTTTCCGCAGGCGCGTCGATTCCCAAAAAGCCGCAGCCGCCCTGCCGTTCGGCTAAAATTCCCCGTTTCAGCACTTTGGCCGAGCCTCCGAGTCGCGTCGTCCCGACGATGGCCGCGCCGCATCCGCCCCGCAAAAGGCAATCATGCTCACATTCCAGCAAATCATTCTGACGCTGCAGTCCTACTGGAACGAGAAGGGCTGCGCGCTCCTCCAGCCGATCGACATGGAAGTCGGCGCGGGCACCTCGCACGTCCACACGTTCCTGCGCGCGATCGGCCCCGAGCCGTGGCGCGCGGCCTACGTTCAACCGTCGCGCCGCCCGAAGGACGGCCGCTATGGCGAGAATCCGAACCGCCTGCAGCACTACTATCAGTATCAGGTCGTGCTGAAACCCGCGCCTGAAAACATCCTCGATCTGTACCTCGGCTCGCTCGAAGCGCTCGGCTTCGATCTGAAGCAGAACGACGTGCGCTTCGTCGAGGACGACTGGGAGAACCCGACGCTCGGCGCGTGGGGCCTCGGCTGGGAAGTGTGGCTCAACGGAATGGAAGTGACGCAGTTCACGTATTTCCAGCAGGCGGGCGGCATCGATTGCAAGCCGGTGCTCGGCGAAATCACCTACGGCCTCGAACGTCTCGCGATGTATCTGCAAAAGGTCGAGAACGTGTACGACCTCGTCTGGACCGAATGGGAAGAAGACGGTCCGAACGGCCGCGTGCTGCGCCGGCTGACCTACGGTGACGTGTATCACCAGAACGAAGTCGAACAGTCCACCTATAACTTCGAGCATGCGAACGTCGACCTGCTCTTCACCTTCTTCAAGAGCTACGAAGAAGAAGCGAAGAAGATGATCGACGCAAAGCTCGCGCTGCCCGCATATGAACTCGTGCTGAAGGCGGGCCACACGTTCAATCTGCTCGATGCGCGCGGCGCCATTTCCGTCACGGAGCGCGCGGCGTACATCGGCCGCATCCGTGCGCTGTCGCGTCTCGTCGCGCAGGCTTACTACGATTCGCGCGAAGCGCTCGGCTTCCCGATGCTCGGCAACCCGGTGCGAGGCGATCGCGACCTGGTCACCGACGAGCAGGAAGCGCAGCGCCCCGCGTGGGCGCCGCCGCTCAAGCCGGAAAGCACGCCGCCGGGCGAACGCAGCAACAACGAACAGGTTTGACGAGGCTCGACAGAACAATGACGCAATCCAAACACGCTTCTCTGCTCGTCGAGCTGCTCACCGAGGAACTGCCGCCGAAGGCGCTCGCGCGTCTCGGCACCGCTTTCGCCGACGGCATTGTCGAACGTCTCGCCGCACGCGATCTGATCGACGGCGCGCCCTCGTTCGAAAAGTACGCGACGCCGCGCCGCCTCGCCGTGCTCATCCGGAACGTGCGCGATGTCGCGCCGCAAAGGCAGGTGCGTGAGAAAGTGCTGCCGGTGACGGTCGCGCTCGACAAGGAAGGCAACCCTACGGCGCCGCTCGCGAAGAAGCTCGCGGCGCTCGGCTTCCCCGACTTCCCGCTCGCCGAACTCGAACGCGCACAGGACGGCAAGGCGGAAGCGTTCTTCCTGCGCTATGCCGCGCCCGGCGCGACGCTCGCCGACGGGCTGCAAGCCGCGCTCGATGAAACACTCGGCAAGTTGCCGATTCCGAAGGTCATGACTTACCAGCGTCCGGACGGCACCAGCGTGCAGTTCGTGCGTCCGGTGCAGCGCCTGATCGCCATGCACGGGCGCAATATCGTGCCGGTCAGCGCGCTTGGCGTCGATTCGGGCGATACGACCATCGGCCATCGATTCATGTCGGAAGGCTTCGTCGCGATTCCGCACGCAGACGATTACGCCGACACGCTGCGCAGCAAGGGGCATGTGGTCGCCAACTTCGAGGATCGCCGCGAGTCGATTCGCACGCAACTTCTCGCGTTCGCAGGAGTTGACCGCGTCGTGATGCCCGAAGCGCTGCTCGACGAAGTGAACGCGCTCGTCGAATGGCCGGTCGTCTACGAATGCCGCTTCGACGAGGAGTTCCTGCAGGTGCCGCAGGAATGTCTGATCCTCACGATGCAGACCAACCAGAAGTACTTCGCGCTCACCGACCAGCACGGCAAGCTGCGCTCGCGCTTCCTGATCGTGTCGAACATCGATACGAAGACGCCCGGCGAGATCGTCGAAGGCAACGAGCGCGTCGTGCGCCCGCGCCTGGCCGATGCGAAGTTCTTCTTCACGCAGGACAAGAAGAAGCGTCTCGAAGATCGCGTGCCGCTGCTCGCGAACGTCGTCTATCACAACAAGCTCGGTTCGACGTTGCAACGCGTCGAGCGTCTCGAGGCGCTGGCAGGTGAAATCGCGCCGATGGTCGGCGTCGATGCCGCGCTCACCCGCCGCGCCGCGCGCCTCGCGAAGGCCGACTTGCTGACCGACATGGTCGGCGAGTTCCCGGAGCTGCAAGGGACGATGGGCACGTATTACGCACGTTACGACGGCGAGCCGGAAGAAGTCGCGCTCGCGTGCTCGGAGCACTATCAGCCGCGCTTTTCGGGCGATGAAACGCCATCGACGGGCGTCGGCGCCGCGGTCGCGCTCGCGGACAAGCTGGAGACGATCGTCGGTATCTGGGGTATCGGTCTCGCGCCGACCGGCGAGAAAGATCCGTTTGCGCTACGCCGTCACGCGCTCGGCGTGCTGCGCATCCTGCTGGAAAAGAAGCTGCCGATCGATCTGCGCGATCTCGTCGGCGTGGCGCAACGCCAGTTCGCAGGCATGCCGCAAGTCGCCGATTCGACCGACGCCATCTACGCGTTCTTCCTCGATCGCCTGCGCGGTCTGTTGCGCGAACGCGGCTTCGAAGCGAACGATATCGAAGCGGTGCTGAGCCTGAACCCGACGCGTCTCGACGACATCGTCGCGCGCCTCGATGCCGTGCGCGAGTTCGCCGCGCTGCCCGAAGCGGCGACGCTCGCGGCGGCCAACAAGCGCATCTCGAACATCCTGAAGAAGTCGGAGCAAGGCGCGCCTTCGTCGGTGAACAAGGCGTTGCTCGTCGAAGCGGCGGAAAAGAATCTCTACGCGCAGATCGAGCAGGTGACGCCGCGCGTGCAGAGCCAGCTCGCCGCGCGCAACTATACGGAAGCGTTGAGCGCGCTCGCCGCATTGCGCGAGAGCGTCGACACGTTCTTCAACGATGTGATGGTGAACGCGGAAGATCCCGCGCTGCGCAACAATCGGCTCGCATTGCTCAACGCATTGCATCAGCAGATGAACTGCGTCGCCGATATTTCGAAGCTCGCTGCCTGACGCGCCGCCATGGTCATGAACCGAAAACTGGTCATCCTCGATCGAGACGGCGTCATCAACGTCGATTCCGATGCGTTCATCAAGTCGCCGGACGAATGGGTCGCCATTCCCGGCAGCCTCGAAGCCATTGCGCGCCTGAATCAGTCGGGCTATCGCGTCGCGATCGCATCGAATCAGTCGGGCATCGGGCGCGGTCTCTTCGACATGGCCGCGCTGAACGCGATGCATCAAAAGATGAATCGCGCGGTCGCGGCCGTCGGCGGGCGCATCGACGCGGTGTTCTTCTGCCCGCACACGGCGGAAGATCAATGCGATTGCCGAAAGCCGAGGCCCGGCATGTTGCAGCAGATCATCGACCGCTTCGAGATCGATCCTGAAATTACGCCCGTCGTCGGCGATTCGCTGCGCGATCTGCAGGCGGGCGCGGCGCTCGGCTTCCCCGTGCATCTCGTGCTCACCGGCAAGGGCGAAAAGACGCTCAAGGAAGGTCAGTTGCCCGAAGGCACCGTCGTTCACAAGGACTTGCGCGCGTTCGCGCTCGACTTCCTCGCACGGCATCAGGACCGCTCCGCGGCCCAGTAACACCGAGACGCCATGCGCTTCATCCGTTCTTTGCTGTTGATGCTCTACTTCATCGCGTACACGACGCCGTACGCGATCGCCTGCTTCATTGCGTTTCCGTTCATGCGCGCCGACAAGCGCTACTGGATGGCGGCCGGCTGGTGCAAATCGACCATCGTCGTGTTGCGACATCTGATCGGGATACGCTACACGATCGAAGGCATGGAGAACCTGCCGAATGGGCCGGCCGTGCTGCTGTCCAAGCACCAGTCCGCGTGGGAGACGCTCGCGTTTCCCGCGCTGATGCCGCGGCCGCTCTGCTACGTGTTCAAGCGCGAGCTGCTCTACGTACCGTTCTTCGGCTGGGCGCTCGGGCTGCTCAAGATGGTGCACATCGATCGCAAGCAGGGCCGCGACGCGTTCGCATCGGTCACGCGCCAGGGCCGCGCACGCATGGAAGAAGGCGCGTGGGTCATCATGTTTCCCGAAGGTACGCGCACGCGAGTCGGCAGCCAGGGCAAGTACAAGACCGGCGGCGCGCGCTTCGCCGTCGTGACCGGCGCACCGGTCGTGCCCATCGCGCACAACGCGGGGCACGTCTGGCCACGCAATTCCTTTATCAAATATCCGGGTATAGTCACGGTGTCGATCGGCAAGCCGATCGATACAGCCGGCCTCACGCCCGAGGAAGTGAACACGCGCGTCGAAAGCTGGATCGAGGCGGAAATGCGCCGCATCGATCCGCATGCTTATGCCGCGCCGAACGCGCAGCCGGGTGAAGCCGGCGCCGCGGGCGCGGGCCGCTGAAGCGGCGGCGTTCGGATCGAGCCGCGGCGTGCCTTACTCATTCTTCTCGTCATTCCTGCGCCGTGAGCGCAAAGCCGAGCCGATGCAGAAAGCCCCATCGCGACAGCGTCCCGCCGTCGCGCTCGATACCCTGCAGCTCGATCTGCCGTTCGAGCATGCGCCGGCATACTCCGGCGCGCCGCCCGCGAGCGCACCCGCTCCGCTGCGTGGCGACGTCCCTGCCGCCGATCCCCTCCCCGTCCTGACACCAGCAACTCCGGCGGCGCCGCTGCCCGATGGCGTGCGCCTGCGCCGCATCGCGCTCAAGGCGGGCGCGCTCGAGTATCGGCTGAGGCGTTCGTCGCGGCGCACGATCGGCTTTTGCATCGACGGCACCGGGCTCGCGATCACCGCGCCGCGCTGGGTGACGATCGCGGACATCGAAAGCGCGATCCTCGACAAGCAGAACTGGATCGTCAAGAAGCTCACCGAATGGCAGACGCGCGTCGAGCAGCGTGCACTGCCGCGCATCGACTGGAAGGACGGCGCTCAGTTTCCGTATCTCGGCAAGACGATCAGCGTGTCGCTCGGATCGGCGGCGAGCGCGCTGTCCTTCGACGACGCCACCAACGTGCTCTCGCTCGCCATGCCCGCCTTCGCCGACGCGCAGCAGATCAAGGATCGCGTGCAAGGCTGGCTGCAATCGGAAGCAAAGCGCATCTTCGGCGAGCGGCTCGCGGTGTATGCGGCGAAGCTCGGCGTCGAGTATCGCGCGTACGCGTTGTCATCGGCGGCGACGCGCTGGGGCAGTTGTTCCAGCGACGGCAAGATCCGCCTGAACTGGCGGCTCATTCATTTCCCGATGTCGATCATCGATTACGTCGTCGCGCACGAGCTCGCGCATCTGCGCGAGATGAACCACAGCCCGCGCTTCTGGCAGACGGTCGAATCGATCTTCCCGGAGTTCCGCGAGGCGCGGCATACATTGAAGCATCATCCGCCGGATCTGCTTCCGGCGCTCTGACGCATCGTCAGCGGGCGTCCGGCGCCGACGGTACAATTTCTTTCCTGTCCCCCGCAAACCACACACAACAGGAACCCCACCATGCGACTCCTCCATACGATGCTGCGCGTCGGCGACCTGCAGCGTTCCATCGATTTCTATACGCGCATTCTCGGCATGAAAGTGCTGCGTCAAAGCGAAAACACGGAGTACAAGTACACGCTCGCTTTCGTCGGCTACGGCCCGGAAAGCGAGAACAGCGTGCTCGAACTCACCTACAACTGGGGCACCGACAAGTACGACCTCGGCACGGCATATGGCCATATCGCGCTCGAAGTCGACGACGCCGCCGACGCATGCGAGCGCATTCGCCAGGTGGGCGGCAAGGTCACCCGCGAAGCCGGCCCCGTGAAGGGCGGCACGACCGTGATTGCGTTCGTCGAAGATCCGGACGGCTACAAGGTCGAACTGATCGAAAAGCATTCCTGATTCACGCATGAACTCGCGCCGCGCATTCGTCGCGGCGCGCAATCTCCACGGGCTCATCGCGACCTTTCGCTCATCAGGGCCCGTTCGCTGGCACAATCGACGCTCCAAATCAGTGCATGGCCTCTGCGGCCACGTTCAAGAGCCAGCCAATGAACACGCCGTCCCTCGCCCTGCGCCGCGCCCCCGACACCACCGCCATCGTCGTCATGATCGCGCTGTGCGGCGCATGGGGATTCCAGCAAGTCGCGATCAAGGAAGCGAACGCGTCGATTCCGCCAATGCTGCAAGCCGGCATCCGCTCGCTCATCGCAACATTGCTTGTATGGATCTGGACGCGCACGCGCGGCGTGCCGCTCTTCCAGCGCGACGACACGTTGCCCGCCGGCTTGCTCGCAGGCCTGCTGTTCGGCGGCGAGTTCGTTTGCATATTCTTCGGCCTGAGTCTCACCACCGCGACGCGCATGGCCGTGTTTCTCTACACCGCGCCCTGCTTCACGGCGCTCGGCCTGCACGCATTCGTGGCCGGCGAGCGGCTCTCTCGCACGCAGTGGTGCGGCATCGTGCTCGCGTTCTGCGGCATCGCACTCGCGTTCGCCGACGGTTTTCTGCACGGCAATCCGAATAGCGCATCGACGTTGCAGGGTATCGCGGGCGATGCGCTCGGCATCATGGCCGGCATCTTCTGGGCCGCGACGACCGTGGTCGTGCGTGCGTCGTCGCTGGCGCGGGCAAGCGCGAGCAAGACGCTGTTCTATCAACTGGCGGTGTCGGCGGTGCTGCTGCTCGCGCTCGCGGCAGGCATCGGGCAGACGCACGTCGAAGCCGTCTCGCCGCTCGCGATCGCGAGTCTCGCGTATCAGGCGATCGTCGTCGCGTTCATCAGCTATCTGACCTGGTTCTGGCTGCTCACGCGCTATATGGCGTCGCGGCTTTCGGTGTTCTCGTTTCTCACGCCGATCTTCGGCGTCACCTTCGGCGTGCTTCTGCTCGGCGAGCATTTCACCGCGCGTTTCATGGTCGCCGCGGCGATGGTCCTCGCGGGCATCGCGCTGGTGAACCGGCCGGCGCGCCGGACGTAGATCATTCGGGCGCGGTCGCGCGAATCGTGACCATGTCGTGATCGATGTCGTCTTGGTCGGCGGCGGCGTGAAGGTGCTCCGCCGGCATCGGTTCGACCGGATAGCCGTGCTTCTCCCACGCATCCAGCCCGCCCTTCAGCGGCCGCACGTGCCTGAACCCCTTCGCGCGCAACTGCCGTGCGATGGTCTTCGCGGTCGCCTCGTTCGGGCACACGCAATACACGACCACCTCGTGCTCCGAATACAACTGATCGACGCGATCGGGCGAATCGAGATCCAGCGCGATCGCGCCCGCGATGCGATACGGCTCGCGGCGGCGGATCTCCGCCGGGCGCGCGTCGTAGATCACGGGCGGCGTGTCGGAACGCATCATCGCGTCGAGTTGATCCGGCGTGATGTGATACTTCGCGAGCCACTGGCGAAATTGCTCGCGCCGGATCCATCGATACAGCATGAAGCCGAGCGCGACCATCACGAGAATGTCGATCACCGTCGTGCCGTTGGCGCGCACCAGGATGACGAGCCGTCCGATCTGTTCCTGCAGCGCCGCGCCGCCGAGCATCCAGAAACTCGCCCACGCCGTCGCGCCGATCAGATCCCACAGCAGAAAGACGCGCACTTCGATCTGCGTGGTGCCGAGCAGCGGCGCCGACACGAGCCCGAGCCCGGGCACAAACTTCGACAGCGCGAGCAGCGGCACGCCGAAGCGCTCGAACCAGCGGCGCGCGGTGCGCAACGTCGTATCGATCGACAGCGAGAAGCGCACGAGCGAATTGAGAAAGCGCCGGCCGTAGAGTCGGCCGGCGGCGAACCAGAGCGAATCGGCGATGAGCACGGCGAGCACTGCCGCCGCGAGCATCTGCCAGAACGGCGCGTTGCCGGCGGCGACGAGCGTGCCGGCGAGAATCAGCATCGGCGCGGCGGGGACGGGCACGCCGAGCTGCGTCGCGAGGACGCTGACGAAGACGGCCCACGCGCCCCACGACGACGCGAGCGAAGTCGGGACGTGCGGCATTCGAACCTCTTGATGGAGCTTCCGTGGAGATGACCGCCGGCGCGTTCGGGTCCGGCGCAAAGGGTTACACTGTATCGCGATCCTGACAAACACGCCCAATCGATCAGGGCGACGAGAGCACGACGCGAGTCGACGCGCCGCACGGCAGCCGGGGGAATCAGCGTGCAACCCATCATTCAGCCTTTCTTCGATATCAACACCGGCACGATGACGTATGTCGTCTACGCGAAGGCCGGTTCGGCGGCGGCGATCATCGATCCCGTGCTCGACTACGACCCCAAAGCCGCGCGCACGTCGACGCAATCAGCCGATGCGGTCATCGAGTTCGTGCGCGAAGAGCGGCTTGCCGTCGAATGGATTCTGGAGACACACGCGCATGCCGACCATCTTTCGGCGGCGCCGTATCTGAAGCGCATGCTCGGCGGGAAGATCGGCATCGGCGAATCGATACGCGCCGTGCAGGGCGTGTTCAAGAAGATCTTCGATCTCGAGCCGGAGTTTCGGCTCGACGGCTCGCAATTCGATCATCTCTTTGCGGACGGCGAGCGCTTCATGATCGGCGAGCTCGAAGCCACCGCGCTCTTCGTGCCGGGCCACACGCCCGCCGACGTGGCGTATCGGATCGGCGATGCGGTGTTCGTCGGCGACACGCTCTTCATGCCGGACGTCGGGACCGCGCGCTGCGATTTTCCCGGCGGCAGCGCGCGCCGGCTGTATCGATCGATCCAGCGCCTGCTCGCGCTCGATCCGGACACGCGGCTCTTCGTGTGCCACGACTATCCGCCCGACACGCGCGCCCCGCGCTGGCAATCCACGGTGCGCGAGCAGCGTGAGCAGAACATTCACGTCGGGGGCGGCAAGACCGAGGACGAATTCGTCGCGATGCGCGAGGCACGCGACGCGACCCTCGGCATGCCGACGCTCATTCTGCCGGCGATCCAGGTGAACATCCGCGCCGGCCACTTTCCTGAAGCGGCCGGCAACGGCACGACGTATCTGAAGATTCCGCTGAACGCTTTTTAGCCTTCAATCCTGCTGCGCGTCATGCCGAGCAGATCGGCCATCGCGCGGCGCGCACCGGTCGAATCGCGCGCGATGATCGCCTCGAACACGGCCGTATGCTCCGCGAGCGACGCGTTGTAGACATCGGCGCGTTTGGCGTTCAGGCGCAACTGGCCTTCCAGCGTGCGCTCGATGAGCGCGCCGAGCGGTATCAGCAATTCGTTGCTGCACGCGGCGAGCACGCACAGATGGAAATCGAGGTCCGCGCGCACCCATTCTTCGACATTCTGTGCGCCGGCCATCGCCTGATGCGCGCGCGTGAGGCGCTCGCGCGTGCGGTCCTCGTGGTTGCCGGCGGCAAGCGCGGCGGCGTACGGCTCGATCATCTCGCGCATTTCCTGGAGCTTGAGCGCGAATTGCAGCGGCGGCGCGACGCGCGAGTACCAGTCGAGCATATCGACGTCGAGCAGATTCCAGGCATCCTTCGCGCGCACGCGCGTGCCGACCTTCGGGCGCGACTCGATCAGCCCTTTCGATGTGAGCGTGCGTAACGCCTCGCGGAGCACCGTGCGGCTCACGCCGAAGCGCTCCATCAATTCCGCTTCGCGCGGCAGAGGCGAACCGGGCGCGAAGTCCCCGCGCAGAATGGCCATGCCCAGTTCATGCGCCACGCGGCCATGTAGATCCCGGTGAATGATCGTCTCCTTTAGTGTGGGCACGATTATGGGCTATTCGACTGATGTTTCGTAGAACCCGACTTAAATACAATAATACTATTAATATGCCTTGATCGCGGCTTTTTGCTAACATGGATGACCCTTCAGGAGACGCTCAATGAAAATCACGAAGCTCGAAACTTTTATCGTTCCGCCGCGCTGGTGCTTCCTCAAGATCGAAACGGACGAAGGCATCACCGGCTGGGGCGAGCCGGTTGTCGAAGGCCGCGCACATACGGTGGCCGCCGCAGTGGACGAACTCGCCGACTATCTGGTCGGCAAGGACCCGCGGCATATCGAAGACCTGTGGCAGGTGATGTACCGCTCCGGGTTTTATCGCGGCGGTCCTATCGGCATGAGCGCGATCGCGGGCGTCGATCAGGCGTTGTGGGACATTCTCGGCAAGCATCACGGCGTGCCGGTGCACGCGCTGCTCGGCGGCCAGGTGCGCGACAGGATCAAGGTGTATTCGTGGATCGGCGGCGACCGTCCGAGCGATGTCGCGAATAACGCGCGCGCGGTGGTCGAACGCGGCTTCAAGGCCGTGAAGATGAACGGCTCGGAAGAGTTGCAGATCATCGATACCTTCGACAAGGTGCAAGGCGTGATCGACAACGTGCGCGCGGTGCGCGAGGCGGTCGGTCCGAACGTGGGCATCGGCGTCGACTTCCACGGACGCGTCCACAAGCCGATGGCGAAGGTGCTCGCGAAGGAACTCGATCCGTTCAAGCTGATGTTCATCGAAGAGCCGGTGCTGTCGGAGAACGTCGAGGCGCTGCGCGATATCGTCAGCCAGACAAGCACGCCGATCGCGCTCGGCGAGCGGCTCTACTCGCGCTGGGACTTCAAGCACATTCTGGCGGGCGGTTACGTCGACATCATTCAGCCGGATGCGTCACATGCGGGCGGCCTGACCGAATGCCGCAAGATCGCGACGATGGCTGAAGCTTACGACGTCGCGCTCGCGCTGCATTGCCCGCTCGGGCCGATCGCGCTCGCGACCTGCCTGCAGATCGACGCGGTGAGCTACAACGCGTTCATTCAGGAGCAGAGCCTCGGCATTCACTACAACAAGGGCAACGACCTGCTCGATTACATCAAGAATCCGGAAGTCTTCAAGTATGACGACGGGATGGTTTCGATCCCGCAGGGACCGGGGCTCGGCATCGAGGTGAACGAGGAGAAGGTGCGAGAGATGGCGAAGGTCGGGCATCGCTGGCGCAATCCGGTTTGGCGTCATGCGGACGGCAGCGTCGCGGAGTGGTGATGCTTAGCGCTGAAGCCTTGCCTTCACGGCACCGCGTAATGCGTTGCTGATGAGCAGGGCTTCGGCTTTCTGCAAGTCATCCATCGTCAGCGTGCGTTCGGCGGCACCGAGTTCTTCGATGAGCACCGCGCGCATCACGCCTGGCAACACGCCGGCGTCGACGGGCGGCGTCCACCACTTTCCGTCGAGCTGCACGAAGACGCTCGAACGGCCGCCTTCGGTCAGCTCGCCGCGTTCGTTGACGAAGAGCATGTCGAACGCGCCTTCGGCTTCGGCGGCTTTCCATGCGCGATCGTAGTCGGCGCGGCGCGTGGTCTTGTGACGTAGCAGCGGATCGCTTGATGACTGCGCTGCGAAGCCGCGATCGGACGCGAGCAACACATCGACGGTATCTGATGACAACGGCGCGAGCAACGCGCTCGTGATCGCGATGCGTCCGTTCTTGTCCAGCGCGATACGCATACGATACGGCGTGCCGGCGTCGAATTGCGCGCACTGCTTCTCGACTTGAGCCGCGAGCGCGCGCTCGTCGAAAGCAAAGCCGAGATAGGCGGCGCTTGCCTTCAGTCGCGCGGCGTGGCGCGCGTAGTAGCGAATGCCTTCGTCGCGCGTCGCATAGGTCGTCTCGAAGAGTTCGAAGCCAGGGTCCGCGCCGGTCAGGAAGCGTGCTTTCAACAGACACTCCTCGTATTCGTCGGCCGCGACGCTATCGAGCACGATGCCCGCGCCGATGCCGAGCACGCCGCGTTTGCCCGCGGCGTCGACGACGAGTGTGCGAATCGCCACCGACAGACAAACATCGCCGCTCGCATCCAGCCAGCCGATTGCGCCCGTATAGAGGCCGCGCGGCGAGCTCTCGATTTCGTCGATCAGTTGCATCGTCCGATACTTCGGCGCGCCGGTGATCGAACCGCATGGAAAAAGCGCGCGCACGATGCCGGCGAACGACGTGCCGGGAATCACGCGCGCTTCGATCGTCGAGGTCATCTGCCACACCGACGCATAAGGCTCGACCGCGAACAGCACGGGCACATGCACCGAACCCGTGACCGCCACGCGCGACATGTCGTTGCGCAGCAGATCGACGATCATCACGTTCTCGGCGCGATTCTTCGGATCACGGCGCAGCGCTTCGGGATCGGTGTCGCGCGGCGCGGTGCCTTTCATCGGCCGGGCGCGCAGCAGATCGCCCTGCTTCTCGACGAATAATTCCGGGGAGCACGACACCACCGACCTGCCATCGGGCAACGCAATCAGCGCGCCGTAATGCACGGCCTGCCGCTTGCGCAAACGCCGGTACAGCGCGAGCGGCGTGCCGAACACGTCGAAGTGCAGACGGAAGGTGTAGTTGATCTGATATGACTCGCCCGCGCGCAACGCATCCTGCACAGCGGCGATCGACGCATCGAACTCATCGCGCGTGACGCTCGATTCGATGCCCGCGATGCCTGCCGTCAGGTCATCGCCTTCCGAGGCGAGCCAGGCGTCGACCTCATCGCGCGAAAGACGCGCGCACTCGCGGAACATGAGCACGCGCAGCGCATGATCGTCGCCGCGTCCGATGCTGCCGAACTGGAGATTGCGTCCGAACTCGTAATCCGCGACGACGACCGCATGGAGACCGCATTGCAAGTCGCGTTCGATGTCGCCGCAGACCGCGTCGAGCTCACGCGCATCCGCGCACGCGCGTTCGTGCGCGAAGTCCGTGTACAAACGACTCGACCGCCTTTCGGCGGTCGCATCGCAATCGTCGAGCAGCGCGAACACCGCGCTGCGCTCTTCGGTTTTCATCGTCATGCTCGCACGACGTTTAACGCGTTCAACCGCATCAATCGAAGAAGCTCTTCACACGGTCGAACCAGCTTTTGCTTTGCGGACTATGCCGCGCGCCGCCCTGCTCCAGCGACTTCTCGAACTGCTTCAGCAGATCACGCTGCTGTTCCGTGAGCTTGACCGGCGTTTCCACCTGCACATGCACATAGAGATCGCCGGCGATGCTCGAACGCAAGCCCTTGATACCCTTGCCGCGCAGACGGAACGTCTTGCCGGACTGCGTGCCTTCCGGCACCGTGAAGCTCGCGCGACCCGCCAGCGTGGGCACTTCGATCTCGCCGCCCAATGCCGCCGTCGTGAACGGAATCGGCATCTGGCAATGGAGGTCGTCGCCGTCGCGTTCGAACACCGTGTGCTGCTTGATGTGGATTTCCACGTACAAGTCGCCGGCCGGTCCGCCGTTGATACCCGGCTCGCCGTTGCCCGCCGAGCGGATGCGCATGCCGTCGTCGATGCCCGCCGGAATCTTCACTTCCAGCGTCTTCGTTTCCTTCACCTTGCCCGCGCCGTGGCAATTGGCGCACGGATCGGGAATGTAGCTGCCGCTGCCGTGGCACTTCGGGCATGTCTGCTGGATGCTGAAGAATCCCTGCGACATGCGCACCTGGCCCTGGCCATGACAGGTCGGGCAGGTTTCCGGCTTGGTGCCCGGTTTCGCGCCCGAGCCGTGACATACGTTGCAGTTCACCCAGCTCGGTACGCGGATCTGCGTGTCGTAGCCGTGCGCCGCCTGCTCCAGCGTGATCTCCATGCTGTAGCGCAAGTCCGCGCCGCGATACACCTGCGGGCCGCCTCGGCCGCCGCGAGCAGCACCGCCGGCCGCCTGTCCGAAGATGTCGCCGAAGATATCGCCGAAGGCATCGGCGAAACCGCCGAATCCCTGTGCGCCCGCACCCGCCATGTTCGGATCGACGCCCGCGTGGCCGTACTGATCGTACGCGGCCCGCTTCTGCTGGTCGGAGAGCATTTCGTAGGCTTCCTTCGCCTCCTTGAAATTCTCTTCCGCCTTCTTGTTGTCCGGATTGCGGTCAGGGTGATACTTCATCGCGAGCTTGCGATACGCCTTCTTGATCTCGTCGTCGCTCGCGTTTTTCGCGACGCCCAGAACGTCGTAGTAATCCCGTTTCGCCATGTCGGTTCGATGCCGCCGCGCTTACCCGCGACGGTTCCTGTCAGATGCTGCGAGTCCGTTGCTTCGACTCGCGCGTAAAACTTCGCGCGCCTCGCCTAAATCAAGACGCCTCTGAAAAAACAACGTGCCCGGAGAGCCGTGAGGCTCGCCAGGCGCGTTACACGTAAGACGCGTCACGCGTCCCGGTGATGCCACCGAAAAGCGCGTGAGCGTTGCCACTCGCGCGCCCTCACGGCTTAGTCCTTCTTCACTTCCTTGAAGTCGGCATCGACGACATCGTCGTGATGCTGGCTCGCGCCCGCATCCGCCGAAGCGCCCGCGCCCGCGGCACCCGCCGCCGCGCTCGCCGCGCCCTGCTGCGCCTGCATGTCGGCGTACATCTTTTCGCCGAGCTTCTGCGAGGCTTGCGCCAGCGCCTCGACCTTCGCTTCGATCGTGGCCTTGTCGCTCGAACTGCTCTTCAGCGCGTCTTCGAGGTCCTTCAGCGCCGCTTCGATCTTTTCCTTTTCCGAAGCGTCGACCTTGTCGCCATACTCGGCAACGGCCTTCTTCGTGCTGTGGACCAGCGCGTCACCCTGGTTGCGGGCATCGGCCAGCTCGCGCAGCTTGTGATCTTCCTCGGCGTTGGCTTCGGCGTCCTTCACCATCTTGTCGATTTCCGCGTCCGTCAGACCCGAGTTCGCCTTGATGGTGATCTTGTTTTCCTTGCCCGTCGCCTTGTCCTTCGCGCCCACGTGCAGAATGCCGTTCGCGTCGATGTCGAAGGTCACTTCGATCTGCGGCACGCCGCGCGGTGCGGGCGGAATGCCCTCGAGGTTGAACTCGCCGAGCAGCTTGTTGCCCACGGCCATTTCGCGCTCGCCCTGGAACACCTTGATGGTCACGGCGCCCTGGTTGTCGTCGGCCGTCGAATACACTTGTGAGTGCTTCGTCGGGATCGTCGTATTCTTGTTGATCATCTTCGTCATCACGCCGCCGAGCGTCTCGATGCCAAGCGACAGAGGCGTCACGTCGAGCAGCAGAACGTCCTTGCGGTCGCCCGACAGAACCTGACCTTGGATCGCGGCGCCCACGGCCACCGCTTCGTCCGGGTTCACGTCACGGCGCGGGTCCTTGCCGAAGAACTCCTTGACCTTTTCCTGCACCTTCGGCATGCGCGTCATGCCGCCGACGAGAATCACGTCGTCGATGTCGCCAACCTTTACGCCCGCATCCTTGATCGCGATGCGGCACGGTTCGATCGTACGCTCGATCAGCTCTTCGACGAGCGCTTCGAGCTTCGCGCGGGTGAACTTGAGGTTCAAGTGCTTCGGACCCGACGCGTCGGCCGTGATGTAAGGCAGGTTGATGTCGGTCTGCGCCGTCGACGACAGCTCGATCTTCGCCTTTTCAGCGGCTTCTTTCAGGCGCTGCAGCGCGAGCACGTCCTTCGACAGATCGACGCCCTGCTCTTTCTTGAACTCGCCGATGATGTAATCGATGATGCGCTGGTCGAAGTCTTCACCGCCGAGGAACGTGTCGCCGTTCGTCGACAGCACTTCGAACTGCATTTCGCCGTCCACGTCCGCAATTTCGATGATCGAGATATCGAACGTGCCGCCGCCGAGGTCGAACACCGCGATCTTGCGGTCACCCTTTTCAGCCTTGTCGAGACCGAACGCGAGCGCGGCTGCCGTCGGCTCGTTGATGATGCGCTTCACTTCCAGACCGGCGATGCGGCCCGCATCCTTCGTTGCCTGACGCTGGCTGTCGTTGAAGTACGCCGGCACCGTGATGACAGCTTCCGTGACCGGCTCGCCGAGGTAATCCTCAGCGGTCTTCTTCATCTTGCGCAGGACTTCGGCGGAAACCTGCGAAGGCGCGAGGTTTTTCCCGTGCGCTTCGACCCATGCGTCGCCGTTGTCGTGCTTGACGATCTTGTAGGGCATCAGGTTGATGTCCTTCTGCACTTCCTTCTCGTCGAAGCGGCGGCCGATCAGGCGCTTGACCGCATACAGCGTGTTCTTCGGATTGGTGACCGACTGGCGCTTGGCAGGCGCGCCGACGAGAATCTCGTTGTCATCCATGTAAGCGATGATCGACGGCGTGGTGCGCGCGCCTTCCGAGTTCTCGATGACCTTGACCTGGTTGCCTTCCATCAGCGCCACGCACGAGTTCGTGGTGCCGAGGTCGATGCCGATGATTTTGCCCATTTTTTATACTCTCCTAGCTTTGATCGCAGTGGCGTTGCGGCGGCGGTGTGTCGTGCCTGACGCCGGCTTTTGCCGATTTACCGGGCCGAACGCCCAAAATTCATACCTGTACGCAAGATAAGAGCGTCAGTTTCGATTTCAAGACCCTGAACGCGATGCGGTCTATAACTTTTTTTGCGCGGCGCCGATCTTCTCACGGGCCGCCTTGACTGCCGTTTCGAACTGAGCGAGTCCATGCCAGCCGGTCACCCGGCCGAGCCGTTTGCCCCGATGAAAGAAGAACCAGGTCGGCACGCCGTGCAGCATGAACCGCCGGCTGAGTTCGCGATGCGCGTACACGTTGCTATGGAACCATTTCAGGCCGAGCGCGCGGATCGCATCGGGCTTCGCGAGCATCGCTTTCTCGGCGATCTCGCAATTGAAGCAGTCGCGGCCCCAGAAGAACACCACGGCCAGCTCGTCGCCCGCCGATGCAAGACCGGCGTCGAAACCGGCTTCATCGAGCGCCTGCATGTCGAGGACCACCGCAAAAGCGGCCGAATCGACGAGCACGCTGGCCATGATCGCCCCGGATGCGTTACCTCGGCGCGGCGACGGTCACGAGCGCCGGACGCAGCACGCGATCGGCGATCACATAGCCCTTCTGAAGCACCGTCACGACGGTGTTCGGATCCTGCTCGGCCGGAACCATCGAAATGGCCTGATGACGATGCGGATCGAATTTCTCGCCGACAGGATTCAACGCGATGACGCGGCCTTTCTCCAAGGCGCCCGTCAGCTGACGCAGCGTCAGTTCGACACCTTCGCGAACCTTGGCGAGGTCCGAGGATTGGTCCGAAAGCGCCGCTTCGAGACTGTCAAGCACGGGCAACAAGTTTTCCGCGAAATTTTCGATGGCAAATTTATGCGCCTTCGCGACATCTTCCTGGCTGCGGCGGCGCACGTTTTCCGTCTCGGCCTTGGCGCGCAGGAAATCTTCCTTCAGCGCCGCGATGGTCGCCTGCGCCTCGGCCAAGGCCGCCTCGGCCTCGTTCGGCGCCGTTTGCGGCGCGGCGGCCGCGTCTGCCGGGGCCGTGCTGGTCGTGTCTGCGGCCTGGCGCGCGTTATCGTCGGCGGGCGTGGGGTTCTGGCTCGCTGAATTTTCTTGCGTGTTTTCCATGTCGCTCAATATGAATTGCTGTTGAGTTGAATCGGCTGCGAAAGCGGCGAACAGAGTTGAGATCGCGTCTTTCGCACTAGCGCCGGAAATTGGGGCGTCGAACGCATTTTCAAGCTTTAAAGGCGAATTTTTGCGACTAGTTTCCGGCCCTCGATGGCACGAAATGGCCTGTAACCCACGCTTCGCCGCACCGCGCAATTTAGAGATTGAGGGAAAGCCCTGACTGGCCTACACTTCAACGAAGCACTGCAGACGCACGTTTACCCTTAATCCTACGTATTGCTTCAAACCGCTTTCAGCCCTTGCCCGTTTCCTGAACCGGCCGCTTTCTGACCGGGCAACCCGTTCTCCGGGGGTACCATGAAACTGACCTTTGCTATTGCGGTGGTCGCCCTGGTACTCGTCGCGGGAACGACCACCATCTGCATGTCCGGCGTCGTGACCGACCGTAACACCGAGTACGGCGGCGTTCACGCGACCATCGAAAGCTACTTCAATCCGAACGAGAAAATTTGTCGATGATCCGCCGGTCTCGTTTGGTTGGCCTGCCCTGCATGCCGGCTGCGGGTTCGCGGAACGTCTTGCGACGCTCGGCCTCGGCCATGCGCTTCGCCCGGCCGTCCTCGGCCTCGGCGTAGAGCATTCGCGCGACCGTCGCCGGGCCGCGCACGTCGCACAACCCGAGTACTTCGACCTGCCAGACGAGCCCCTCGATGTCGATCTCGACGATATCGCCGACACGCACATCCTTCGACGGCTTTACATTCGCCCCGCCGACCTTCACGCGGCCCTTCTCCACCGCATCGCTCGCAAGCGAACGCGTTTTGTAGAAACGCGCCGCCCAAAGCCACTTATCGATGCGCAAACGCGCGCCAGGTTCCGTCGAAATTTTGTGATTCATCGGTGAATGCTTGAAAAGCCTTGTTCAGGCCACCGCGGTGAGCGGCTGCACGGACTGTACGGGCCATCCCTGCAGATGCTGCGCGGCAATCTCGCCGAGCGCCTTGATCCACGCGGAAGCCGAGTTCAGACAGGGAATCCGGTGGAAATGCCTGCCGCCAGCCTTCAGGAATTCGTCACGCACCTCGATGCCGATTTCCTCGATCGTTTCGAGGCAATCCGCCGTGAAGCCGGGACAGAACACGTCCACGCGCGCGACGCCGCCTGCGCCGAGCTCCATGACCGTCGGCGCAGTGTACGGCTGAAGCCACTCCGCGCGGCCGAAGCGCGACTGGAACGTCACGCGACACTCCACCGGCGTGAGCCCGAGTGCGGACGCGAGCAGCGAGCCGGTCAACTGGCATTGGTCGTGATACGGATCGCCGAGATCCATCGTGCGCTTCGGCACGCCGTGGAAGCTCAGGACGAGCTTGTCGCCCGCGGCGAAATCGGGCTGGCCGTGATGCCGCCAGTAGTCGCGCACCTGCTCCGCAAGCGCGGCGATGTATGCCGGATGATCCGCGTAGTGGCGGATCGTGCGGATTTCCGGCTGATTGCGCACGCGCTTGAGCGCGGTAAAGGCATCGTCGAACGCGGTGGCTGTCGTGGACGATGAGTATTGCGGATACATCGGCAAAAGAAGGATGCGATCGGCGCCTTCGAGCTTCAGCTGATTCAGCATTGCGCCGATGCCGGGCGAACCGTAGCGCATCGCATAGTCGACGATCACGTGATAGTCGTTCGCCGCGAACAGCCGCCGCAGGCCCTCGACCTGCTTTTCCGTATGCACGCGCAGCGGCGAGCCTTCGGGCATCCATACTTGAGCGTATTTCTTCGCCGACGCGCGTCCGCGAAACGGCAGGATCAGCCCGCGCAGAATGACCTGCCACACGATCGAGGGTATTTCGACGACGCGCGGATCGGAAAGGAATTGCGCCAGATACTTGCGCACCGCCCGCGGCGTGGGCGCGTCCGGGGTGCCGAGATTGATCAGCAGCACCGCGACGCGATGGGAAGCGCTGGGCTGCGAGGGCAACTCGAGGTCGAAACGCATAGGGCAAGCGGGCCGGAAGGGACGTCGAAAAGGTGAAGACCATTATAGCGGCGGGTCCACGAGCGCATCATTGGCCGAATGGCCTAGTGGCGCAGCCTTGCGTGCCGCGCCAAGATGGCGCTACTGGTGGCTGAGCGACATCGAGAGCAGGCGCGCGGTGATGTCCACGATCGGAATCACGCGGTTGTAGGCCATGCGTGTCGGGCCGATCACGCCGAGCGTGCCGACGATCTTCCCGTTGACCTCGTACGGCGCCGTCACGACGCTCATTTCCTCGATCGGCACGAGATTCGACTCGCCGCCGATGAAAATCTGCACGCCTTGCGCGTGGCTCGAAACATCCAGCAATTGCAGGAGGCTCGTCTTTTGGTCGAACAAATCGAAAAGCTTGCGCAGCCGCGCCATGTCGGACGAAAGGTCCGCCACTTCGAGCAGGTTGCGCTCGCCGGAAATGAGCACGGTGTCCGTGGGATCCGTCTCGGCGGTGCTCGCGACCACGGCCGCCTGCATGAGCGCGGTCATGTCGCCGCGCAACTGATCGATTTCCTCGCGCAGGCGCCGGCGCACTTCGTCGAAGGACAGGCCCGCAAAATGCGCGTTGATGTAATTGGAGGCTTCGACGAGCTGCGACGGCGAGTAGTCGCGCTGCGTCGCCATCATGCGGTTCTGGACATCGCCCTCGGGCGTCACGATGATGAGCAGAATACGCTTGTCGGACAGCCGCATGAACTCGATCTGCTTGAACATGTGGCTGCGGCGCGGCGTGAGCACGACGCCCGCGAACGACGACAGATTGGACAGCACGCTCGCCGCCGCCGCGACGATTTTCTGCGGCTCCTCGCCCTGCAGCCGGGTCTTGACCGCGGTGGTCATGGCTTCGTCTTGCGGCGCTTCTACAGTCAGCATCGTATCGACGAAGAGCCGGTAGCCGCGCGGCGTGGGAATACGTCCCGCCGACGTATGGGGGCTCGCGACGAGGCCGAGCTCCTCGAGATCCGACATCACGTTGCGGATCGTCGCGGGACTCAGTTCGAGACCGGAATGGCGTGATAGCGTGCGCGAACCGACCGGCTGACCTTCGGCGATATAGCGCTCGATCAACGTCTTGAGGAGGGTTTGTGCACGTGGGTCTAGCATGGGGAAATTTTAGCTCAACGAGTCGGGGGGCGGCGAGCCGCGCCGCGTGCGCTGCGTTCAACGTCCGCTCCATTCTAGCGAGAAACGACGGGCGTGCCGCGCAACGTCGCGCGGTCCCGTCGCAGCACGACCGTCCAACCTGGCCCACGGTTCTTTTCGATCTCTGACTATGGTGTAATGCCGGCATGGAAATTGGCCAATTCAAGACCGTCGCCCTCGTGGGGCGCACCAACACGCCAGGCATCGAGGCGCCGCTGAGATCGCTCGCCGGTCTTCTTGCGCAGCAAGGCTTCGAGGTCGTGTTCGAGGCGGGCACCGCGAAAGACGTCGGTGTGACGGAGTTTCCCGCGCTGTCCATCGCGGAGATGGGTGCGCGCGCGGACGTCGCAATCGTGCTCGGCGGCGACGGCACCATGCTCGGCATCGGCCGACAGCTCGCCCCCTACAAGACGCCGCTCATCGGCGTGAATCACGGGCGGCTCGGCTTCATCACGGACATTCCGCTCAAGGCGATGCAGGAAATCGTCCCGCAACTGCTCGCCGGCCAGTTCGAGCGCGAGGAGCGCAGCCTGCTCGAAGCGCGCATCGTGCGCGACGACAAGCCGATCTATCACGCACTCGCGTTCAACGACGTCGTGGTGAATCGCAGCGGCTTTTCCGGCATGGCGGAGCTGCGCGTGTCGGTGGACGGCCACTTCATGTACAACCAGCGCTCGGACGGCCTGATCGTCGCGACGCCGACGGGCTCGACCGCTTACGCGCTGTCGTCGGCGGGGCCGATTCTTCATCCTCAGTTGCAAGGCTTCGTGCTCGTGCCGATTGCGCCGCATTCGCTGTCGAACCGTCCGATCGTGCTGCCTGACGATTCGAAGGTGACCATCCAGATCATCGGCGGACGGGACGTCAACGTGAATTTCGACATGCAGTCCTTCACCGCCGTCGAATTGAACGACGCGATCGAAGTGCGGCGCTCGAAGCACACGGTGCCGGTGCTGCATCCGGTCGGCTACAGCACTTACGCGACGCTGCGCAAGAAGCTGCACTGGAACGAGCATCCGTCGCAGGACGCCTCTTCGCTCTGAACTAACTTCTCGTCTTCCCCTTTCCCGAAGCGTCCATGCTCCGTCATCTTTCCATTCGAGATTTCGTCATCGTCGCCACGCTGGATATCGATTTCGATCCAGGTTTCACGGTCTTTTCGGGAGAAACCGGCGCGGGCAAGTCGATCCTGATCGACGCCCTCGCGCTCACGCTCGGCGCCCGCGGCGACGCGAGTGTCGTGCGCACGGGCCAGGCGCGCGCCGATATCACCGCGGAGTTCGGCACCCATCCTTTGGTGACGCGCTGGCTGGACGAGCACGCGTTGGCGCAAGACAGCGACTCGGTCATGCTGCGCCGGGTGATCGATTCGGGCGGCCGCTCCCGCGCGTTCATTAACGGCACGCCCGCGACGCTCGCGCAGCTTCGCGAAGTGGGTGAAATGCTCGTCGACATCCACGGGCAGCACGCGCATCAGTTGCTGATGCGTCCCGACGCGCAGCGCGAACTCTTCGACACGCACGCGCAGTTGCTCGACACCGCCGGCGCGGTGAGTCGCGCGTGGCGGGCCATGCGCGACGCGCAGCAGGCCGTCGAGGCCGCGCAAAGCCGCGACCGCGAGCTGCAACTGGAGCGCGAACGCCTCGCGTGGCAACTGAGCGAATTCGACAAACTCGCGCCGCAACCGGGCGAATGGGAAGAAGTGAGCGCGGAGCATCATCGGCTGTCGCATTCGGCGAGTCTCATCGACGGCGTGCAGGGCGCGCTCGGCGCGCTTTCGGAGTCCGACGAGGCCATGATCTCGCAGCTCGGCACGATCATCTCGAAGGTGCGCGGCCTCGCCGATATCGATCCCGCGCTTAATGACGTGCTCGCGTCGCTCGAACCGGCGGAGATCCAGTTGCAGGAGGCGTCGTATTCGCTGTCGCATTACGCGCAGCGGCTCGAACTCGATCCCGACCGGCTCGCGCAAGTCGAAAGGCGCATGGATCAACTTCACTCGACGGCACGCAAGTTCCGCCTTCAGCCCGAAACGCTGCCCGAGGAACACGACGCGCGCCGCCGCCAGCTCGCCGAACTCGACGCCGCCGCCGATCTCGACGCGCTCAACGCCGCAGCGGACAAAGCGAAAGGCGAATATCTCGCGCACGCCAACGTGTTGTCGAAGGCGCGCGCGAAGGCCGCGAAGCATCTCTCGAAAGCAGTCACCGCCGGCATGCAGGAATTGTCGATGGCGGGCGGCAGCTTCGAAGTCGCGCTCGTGCCCCTCGCCGAAGGCGGCGCCAACGGGCTGGAGCAGGTCGAGTTCCGCGTTGCCGGTCATGCGGGCGTCGCGTTGAGACCGCTCGCGAAAGTCGCGTCAGGCGGCGAACTGGCGCGTATCAGCCTCGCGCTCGCCGTGATCGCGAGCACCGCGAGCCCGACGCCCACGCTCATCTTCGACGAGGTGGACACGGGCATCGGCGGCGGTGTCGCGGAGGTGGTCGGGCGTCTGCTACATCAACTCGGGCGTGACCGTCAGGTCCTGTGCGTGACGCACCTGCCGCAGGTGGCCGCGCGCGGCGATCAGCACTTCCAGGTCGCGAAGTCTCCGGACGACGCCGGCGGCACCGTGAGCACGGTGACCCCGCTCGACAAGAGCAGGCGCATCGAGGAAGTCGCGCGCATGCTGGGCGGGCTGGAGATCACCGCGACCACGCGCAAGCACGCGAAGGAAATGCTGGCCGCCTGAAGCCGGCTCAGCCCGCCACGCTGAACACCCGCTCCCACAACGCTGTCACCGCGTCGCGCTCGGTCTGAACCTCGGCCGGATCGACGCGCGCCTTCTCCATGCCGTCGAGCCGCAGCGTGTGCTGGAGCTTGCGATAATGCCGGTAAGCCGCGCCGATGACTTCCGCTTGCGCTTCGGCGATCAGTCCGCTTTGCGCAGCGATCTTGAGCAGCGTGATATTGCCCGCGTTGCGCAGAAACGCGCGATGCTCGCGCGCATGCAGCAGCACCCAGTACTGCACGATGAACTCGATATCGACCATGCCGCCGCGATCGTGCTTCAGGTCGAACAGTTCGCTGCGATTCGGATGGCCGTCGGCGACGCGCTGACGCATCGTCGCGATCTCGCGCGCCAGAGCGGCGGCATCGCGCTCCATGATGAGCACGTCGGCGCGAATCTTCTCGAACTCCGCGCCGATTTCGGCATCGCCCGCGCTATAGCGTGCGCGCGAAAGCGCCTGATGCTCCCAGACCCACGCGGTGTTCGCCGCGTCGCCCTCGCGGATCTGATAGCGGCGAAACGTTGCGAGATCGGTCACGAGCAGGCCGGATTCACCGTTCGGCCGCAGGCGCAAATCGACGTCGAACAGCGTGCCCGCGCCGGTCGCCGCCGTGAGCCACGTGATGAGGCGGCGCGTGAACATCGCGTAGATGTCGGAGGCCGCGTCGTCGTCATCGTCGTAGAGAAAGATGAGATCGAGATCCGACGCGTAGCCCAGTTCCTTGCCGCCGAGCTTCCCGTACGCGATGACCGAGAAACGCGGCGTCTCGCGATGCCGCTTCGGGAACTGCTTCCACACGGTTCGTACAGTTACGTCGAGCACGGCATCGGCGAGTTCGGAAAGACGGTCGCTCACATGCTCGACGCTCAAATGGCCGGCGAGATCGATCAGCAGAATGCGGAACACTTCGGCCTGGTGCGCGTGACGCAACAGATCCATCTGATGCTCGACGTCCTCGGCAGCGTCGAGCCGCGCGATCAGCGAGCGCTTGAACTCGGACCAGTCGAACGGGCTGGCGATCGCTTCGTCGTCGAGTAATTCGTCGAGCAATTGCGGATGGCGGATCAGATAGCCCGCCGCCCAGCGCGAGCCCGACAGCACCGACAGCACGCGCTCGAGCGCCGCCGGATATTCCGTCAGCAACGCGAGATACGCGCCGCGTTTGCCGATCGCTTCGAGCAGATCGAACAGCCGCACGATGATGTCGCCGCGCTTGCCCGCATCGTTCGACTGCACGGCTTCGAGCGCCCGCTGCGCAACGATGTCGAAGCGCTCGCGGCTCTGCGACGGCAAGCCTGCATAACGCGCCGAATTCCACACGCCGGTCAGACGCGAAAGCACTGGCGCGGGGTCCGCAAAGCCGAGTTCCGCCAGGCGTGCGGCGAGTTCTTCCTGCGCGGAGTCGTCGGCGAGCGCGCTGCTCCAGATCCACGACGCCGCCGAATCCTCCGCGACGCCGCAGCCGCCCTGCCCGCTCACCTTGTCGGCGAAGATCGCGTCGAACTGCTGCTCGACGAGCTCGCGATGCGCATCGAGCTTTTCCATCAGCGCGGCATAGTCCGCGAAACCGAGCGACTTCGCGAGCCGCGCGCGCTCGTCGTCCGCGACGGGCATCGCGTGCGTCTGCGCGTCGTTGCGATATTGCAGCCGATGCTCGACCGTGCGCAGGAACAAATACGCGTCGGACAGCGCCGCGCACACGTCGGGCGCGAGCAAGCCGTGCGCGGCGGCGCGTTCGAGCACGGCGAGCGTCGGACGAATGCGGAAATCCGCCGCCTGACCGCCGCGAATCAACTGAAACACTTGCGCGCTGAACTCGATCTCCCGGATGCCGCCGCGTCCGAGCTTGATGTCGTCGGCTTTGTCGGGACGCATCGATGCGCGCCGCCGCGCTTCCTGCCGAATCTGCTGATGCAGCGAGCGGATCGCCGCGATCACGCCGTAATCGAGATAGCGCCGGTAGATGAACGGCGTCGCGATCGCTTCGAGCTGTTTCATGAGGCGCCTGGCGGATTCGCTTTGTGTCTCCGAAACGAGCCGCCCCTTGATCCATGCGTAGCGCTCCCACTCGCGGCCCTGCACGTAGAAATACTCTTCGAGCATCCCGAGGCTGCACACGAGCGGGCCGGAATCGCCGTTGGGCCGCAGCCGCATGTCGACGCGGAACACATAGCCGTCCTGCGTGATCTCCGCGAGCGCGCCGATCAGACGTTTGCCGAGCCGTGTGAAGAATTCCTGCGTCGCGAGCGCGGAGCGCGTGCCGCCCGAGGTTTCGCCGTCCTCTTCATAAACGAAGATCAGGTCGATGTCCGACGATGCGTTCAGCTCGCGCCCGCCGAGCTTGCCCATGCCGACGACGCCCAGCGTGAGCCGCTCGCCGTCCGGTCCGCGCGGTTCGCCGAAGAGCGCTTCGAGATCCGCGGACAACACCGCGAGCGCGCGCTGGACGGTGACTTCGGCGAGATCGGTCATCGCGCCGGTGACTTCGGCGACATCCGCCGCGCCCGCGAGATCGCGCTCCATCACCGTGCAAAACACATCCGTTCGCAGTCGACGCAGCGCGGTCTTGAGCGCGGCCTCGTCGAGCACGCCGTTTTCGGTGCACGGCTTGCAGTGCGCATCGAGACGCGCCTCGATCCATGCGCGCGTGATGCGCGAGCGCGCCCACTGCGCGACATTCGACGCCAGTTCGGGCCGCGCTGCATATGCGCGCGCCGCATAGTTGGAATAGTCGGAACTGAGGAGAGTGTCGGCGGTCATGAATGGTTGGGTTCGCTCATTGCTTCCGGTAAGACATAACGCTTCACGCATTGCGCCGCGAGTCTTGCCGGGCGCGACTTTGCGAGCATCCACGCGTACACGGGCAGCGGCCTTCCCCGCTTTGCCCGTGTTACATTTCAGCGTCAAACACGCAAAACTACCATATCGCCCGACAGCAGCAGCATGTCCGACAGCAGACGATCCGTCGACCCGACCGAAGTTGGACAAGCCAAGCCCAGCGGCAACGCCGAGCGCGTGCTTTCACGCGTCTTCAAAATCGTTCTGGTCATCGCGGCCATCGCGTATTTCGCGGTGGCGGGCGTGTATGTCGGCCTGCGCTATATCGTCATGCCGCAGGTCGATTCGTTCCGGCCGCGCATCGAGGAACTCGTCTCATCGAAGATTCAGGCGCAGTTGCATATCGGCAGGATTTCCGCGCGATGGTCGGGGCTTTCGCCGACACTCGATATCGACAATCTGAGCATCGACGCCGCCGATGGCTCGCCGGGTCTCGCCGTGCCGCACGCGAGCGCGAGCATCGCGTGGGCCTCTCTGCTGCATCTGCGGCCCAAGCTCGCGGACCTGACCGTCGACGGCCCCGACGTGATCATCGCGCGCAATGCGGACGGCGCGCTGACCGTCGCGGGCGTGCCGATTCCCACGCATCGGACCGGCTCTAACGCGTTCACGACCTGGCTGCTCGGCCAGGACCGCATCCTTCTGCGCGACGGCACGCTGCGCTGGCGCGACGCTCAACGCGCCGCGCCCGAGATCGCGTTCAAGCGCCTGCATCTCGCGATCATCAACGACGGCACGCGGCATCGGCTCGCGCTCAAGGCGCCCGCCGACGGCGACGTGCTGCACGGCCCGCTCGACTTGCGCGCGGACTTCCGTCATCAGCCTTTTTCCGCGATGGGCGCGCCCGCCAACTGGGCCGGCCGTCTCTACATGTCGACCGGGCCGGTCGATCTGCCGATGCTCGCGCGCTACGTGAAGCTGCCTTTCCAGATGTACGGCGGGCGCATCAACAACCAGATCTGGCTGAACTTCGCCGGCGGCCAGTTGCAGAACGCGACCGGCGAGCTGACCGGCGCGAACGTCGCGCTGCGCGTGCGCGCGACGCAGCCGCGTCTCGATCTGCCGATCGCGCGCTTCGGCTGGAGCATCGACAGGAACGACACCGAGTACACGTTGAATCTGCGCGACCTGCATGCGGAGCTCGGCCAGCCGCCGCTCGAGGACGGCACGCCGGTCACGCGCCTGCTCGTGTCGCGCTCGCTGACGGGCACATATCGGCCGCCGGGCGTGGGCAAGGGACAACTGGTGCGGCTGACGGGCGATTCCGTCGATATCGGCATCCTTGCGGAATTCACGCGCGCGCTGCCGGTGCCGGCAAAAGTGCTCAACGAACTCGTGCGCTTCAATCCGCGCGGCCAGGTGTCGAACTACACGATCTTCACCGAGCGCGCCGCGCCGAAGACCGAACAAGAAGCGCAGGAGCAGCGCAAGAAGGGCGACGCGCCGCTTTTGCACTACGCGTTGAAGGGCGATCTCCAGGGTCTTAGCATCCAGGCGCAGGAGCCGCCACCCGGACTCACGATCAACAATCATCCCCGCGCGGGCATTCCGGGCGTCGAGAACATGTGGGGCACGGTCGACGCGAACGAGAAGGAAGGCCGGATCACGATCGACACGAAGAACGTGGCCGTCATCATCCCCGGCGCGTTCGACGATCCCCGCCTCACCTTCGACTCGCTGCAAGGCAATGCGCGCTGGACTGTGGCCGACGCGATCGCGCCGGGCGAACTGCGCCGCGCCTTCACGATCCACCTCGAAAGACTGCGCGTCAAAAACGCCGACGCCGAAGGCGAAGCCACCGCCGATTACTGGAACCAGGGCCACGGACGCGGCAATCTCGACCTGAAGGCGAAGGTCGCGCATCTGAAGGTGACGAGCCTCGTGCGCTATCTGCCGACGAGCCTGAACGAGCGCGTGCGCGTCTATCTCGGCCATGCGCTGCAGGCGGGCGTCGCGAAGAACGGGACGATCGAAGTGCACGGCGATCTCACGCGCTTCCCTTACGCGAAGTTTCCCGACGCGGGCATCTTCCGCATCGAGGCGCCGTTCAGCGGCGGCAAGTTCGACCCGACGCCGTTTCCGCCGCGCAAGATGGCCAACGGCCTGCCGAACTTCTGGCCGGCGTTCGAGGGCATCGACGGCACATTCACGCTCGCGCAGAACAAGCTCGGGTTCGACATCGACAAGGGGCATTACCGCGGCGTGAAGGTTTCGAAGGTCATCGGACGCATCGACGATACGGGCAATCGTGAGACGAAGTTGTGGATCGACGGCAAGGCACGCGGCCCGCTCGCCGACATGCTGCAATACGTCGACGACAGTTCGCTCGGCCTGATGGCGAAGCACGCGACGCGCAAGATCGACGCCAAAGGCGACGCCGCACTCGCGCTCACGCTCGGCATTCCGCGCTATCGTCCGCCCGCGCCGCAACCGCCGATCAAGCCCGAGTACAAAGGCTCGCTCACCTTCGCGGACAACGAAGTCACCTACGGCAATCTGCCGCCGCTCACGCATCTGCGCGGCCGCGCCGACTTCGCCGCGAAGACCGTGACGCTCGACGGCCTGACCGCGCAGTTGCTCGGCGGCGACGTGCGTGCAAAAGGCGGCGTGCAGCCCGACGGCAGCTATGCGATCGACGTGAACGGGCGCATCGGCGCGGACGCCGCCACGCGGCTCAACAAGCGGATCACGCCGCAGGTCGCGGAATTCATGAAGCGGATCAACGGCACCGCGCCTTACGAGCTGCACGTGCACGGCGCGAGGAACGCGTTGCCGATCGTGCAGGCTCGCTCGGATCTGACGGGACTCGGCATCGATCTGCCCGCGCCGTTCAGCAAGCCGCAAGGCACGCCGATGCCCTTCTCTTTCACGTTCCAGCCCGCGCCGGGCGGTGCGTCGGACCTCCACGACGCGCGGCTCAGCTTCGGGCCGGTGGCAGCGCATTACGTACTGCAGCAGATAGGCCGCGCGCAGGTCAGGATCGATCCGCAAAACGCGGCCGAGCCGATGAACATGCGCGCGCGTCTGAAAGTCGTGCGCGGCGCGATCGGCTTGAACAAGGCCGCCGACTTGCCGGCCGAAGGCGTCATCGCGAACGCGGATCTGAACGAGCTCGATGCCGACGCATGGCGCAAGGTGTTCGCCGATATCGCCGCCGCCGGCGCCGCGACGCCGCAAGCCGCCGACGCGAACGCGCCTGCCCCCCCGATGAGCGAGAGCGTCAGTCAGTTCGTCCCGACGCGCGCTGCCATCCACATCACGACGCTCAAGCTGCTCGACCGGCGGTGGGAGAACATCGCGATCGACGCGAGCGGTGCCGATCGCAAGTGGCAGGCGAACATCGCGTCGGATCGGGTGTCGGGCGATGTTGCGTGGACGCCGGGCGCGACCCGGGACAGTCCCGGCGCGTTGCATGCGCGCTTCGCGAAAGTCGTGATTCCGGACAAGACGGGAAGCGAATCCACCGGGCAGGTCATGAAAAAGCCGCCGCGCAACGTGCCGACGATCGATCTCATCGTGAACGAGCTCGTGTATCGCGGTCACAGCCTCGGGCGGCTCGAAGTCGACGCGCACAACGAAGTCATCGCCGACGAACCGATCTGGACACTCGACAAGCTCGAGCTCGCGAACCCCGACGCGACGCTCACCGCGAACGCCACGTGGCGCACGCTGCCGGGCGGCGTCGTAAAGGCAAACACCGACGACGGCGCGCCGCGCCGCACGTCGCTCGCTTTCAAGCTCGATGTGAAGAACGGCGGACAGTTGATCGACCGTTTCGGCGCGCCGCGCGTCGTCAACTCGGGCAGCGGCACGGTCGCGGGCCATGCGGGCTGGAACGGCGGTCCGACTGCCGTCGATGTGAACACGCTCGATGGCGACGTCGCCGTCGATCTGCGTCACGGCCAGATCCTGCGTGCGCCGGGCGCGGCGAAGTGGCTCGGCATCTTCAGCCTGCGCAGCCTCGCCAATCTGCTGACGCTGCACTTCGAGGATGTCGTCGGAAAGGGTCTGCCGTTCGAGAAGATCACGGGCAATGCGAAGATCGTCGATGGCATCAGCCGCACGGACGACTTTCTCATGGTCACATCGCCCGCGCGCGTGCAGATGCAGGGCCTCGTCGATATGCCGAAGCAGACGCAGGACCTTCACGTGAAGGTGATTCCGACGGTCGGCGCGGGCGCGGCTGCGATCGGCGCCGCGGTGATCAATCCCTTGCTCGGCCTCGGCGTGCTTGCGGCGGACATCGCGCTGTCGGCATCGATTCAAAAAGCATTTGCGCTCGACTATTCGATCACCGGCTCATGGAGCAAACCCGTCGTTAAGCGGCTCACTGGCGATCAGGGTAAGATCGAAACACCCGCCGCCACCGCGGTTCCGTCCGCTGCCCGCTGAAAACGGGCGGTCGCACCCGCCCCGGCGACGCCGTTTTTTCGTCCCCTTTTTTATCAGCGCACAAAAGACATGAGCGAAAGATCGAGCGAAAGCGCGGCCCCGTTTCAGGTCGCCGCGCTGCAGATGGTCAGCACGCCCGAGCGCGACCGCAATCTGGCCGACGCCGGGCGCCTCATCGCCGAAGCTGCGCGCGGCGGCGCTCAGCTCGTGCTCCTGCCCGAATATTTCTGCTACATGGGCTTCAAGGACACCGACAAGCTCGCGATCCGCGAAACGCCCGGCGCGGGTCCGATCCAGCAATTTCTGTCCGATGCGGCGCGCGAGCATCGCGTGTGGATCATCGGCGGGACACTTCCGCTGCAATCGCCCGAACCGAACCGCGTCCTGAACACGACGCTCGTCTTCGATCCGACTGGCAAGCAGGTCGCGCGCTACGACAAGATTCATCTGTTCAATTTCGAAAAGGGCGAAGAATCCTTCGACGAATCGCGCACCATCTGTCCTGGCAGCGAAGTGCGGACGTTCGAGGCGCCGTTCGGGCGCGTGGGATTGTCGGTGTGCTACGACCTGCGCTTTCCCGAGCTGTACCGCAAGCTCGGCGATTGCGCGCTGATGGTCGTGCCTTCCGCGTTCACTTACACGACCGGCAATGCGCACTGGGAAACGCTGCTCAAGGCGCGCGCCGTCGAGAATCAATGCTACGTGCTGGCCGCGGCGCAGGGCGGCAGGCACGAGAACGGCCGCAGGACGTGGGGCCACAGCATGCTGATCGATCCGTGGGGCGCGATCGTCGCCGTCAAGGACGAGGGCATGGGCGTGGTCGCGGGCGGTATCGATCTGCAACGCATCGCAGCCGTGCGGCAGAGCTTGCCGGCTTATCGACATCGCGTGATCGGGTGATCGCGCGGCTCACTCAACTGACGACTCGAAGACGCGGTTTGCCCGCGCACATGACCTGACTGGATCAGACCGTAGAATAGGCTGCAATTCGTCTGAAATATCATCGAACTCGTCACAGAACACGTAATAGGCACCGCATGAATATCATCGAACCCGGCATTCGTAACCTGGTCACGGCGAAGGACGTTTTGCTCACGCCCTACGGCCTCGACGAAGGGCTGATCACTCGTACGCTCGCGGAAATCTTCACGCATCGTGTCGATTACGCGGACCTCTATTTCCAGTCCACGCGCAGCGAAGCGTGGAGTCTCGAAGAAGGCATCGTCAAATCAGGCAGCTTCAGCATCGATCAGGGCGTCGGCGTGCGCGCCGTGTCCGGCGAGCGCACGGCGTTCGCCTATTCGGACGACCTGTCGCCCGAATCCATCCGCCAGGCCGCGATCGCGACGCGCGCCATCGCCAAGGCGGGCGGCGGCAAGCACAAGATCAAACCGGCGAGCACGCTCACGGGCGTATCGGGGCGCGATCTGTATCTGCCTGCCGATCCGCTGCATTCGCTCGATGCGAACGCCAAGGTGAAGTTGCTGGAGCGCGTCGAGCAGATGGCCCGCGGCAAGGATCCGCGCATCACGCAGGTGATGGCCGGTCTCGCCGGCGAGTATGACGTCGTGCTCGTCGCGCGCAGCGACGGCGCGCTCGCGGCGGACGTGCGCCCGCTCGTGCGCGTGTCGGTGACGGTGATCGCCGAGCAGAACGGGCGACGTGAAATCGGCACGGGCGGCGGCGGCGGACGCTTCGACTACGGCTATTTCACCGACGACATCCTGAACAAGTACGTCGACGATGCCGTGCACGCGGCGCTCGTCAATCTCGAAGCGCGCCCGGCTCCCGCTGGCGCGATGACGGTGGTGCTCGGGCCGGGCTGGCCCGGCGTGCTGCTGCACGAGGCGGTCGGACACGGGCTCGAGGGCGATTTCAACCGCAAGGGATCGTCGGCGTTCGCGGGGATGATCGGCGAGCAGGTGGCGGCGAAGGGCGTCACCGTGGTGGATGACGGCACGCTTCCGAATCGGCGCGGCTCGCTCAATATCGACGACGAAGGCAACCCGACGCAGTGCACGACGCTGATCGAGGACGGCATTCTGAAGGGCTACATCCAGGATTCGCTCAATGCGCGCCTGATGAAAATGCCGGTGACGGGCAACGCGCGCCGCGAATCGTACGCCGCGCTGCCGATGCCGCGCATGACGAACACGTACATGCTCAACGGCGACAAGGACCCGAAGGAAATTCTCGCCTCGGTCAAGAACGGCTTGTATGCGGTGAATTTCGGCGGCGGTCAGGTCGACATCACCAACGGCAAGTTCGTCTTCTCGGCGTCCGAGGCGTACATGATCGAGAACGGCAAGATCACGTATCCGGTGAAAGGCGCGACGCTGATCGGAAGCGGCCCGGAATCGCTCAAGTACGTGACGATGATAGGCAACGACATGTCGCTCGATAGCGGCGTCGGCGTGTGCGGCAAGGAAGGCCAGAGCGTGCCGGTGGGCGTCGGTCAGCCGACATTGCGCATCGAGAAGATGACGGTCGGCGGGACGGTGTGATTTGTATGCGGCATTTCCGCATCGGATGGGTGGGTATGCGGCGTGGCCGCGCCGTCCGATGCGGATTGTCCGCGTTTTCTTAGTTGCAGGGTTGTCAGCGCCGCACGTTTGAGGTTATAAAAGCAGTCACAACTTTTTGCGACACCCCTTCGACCCATCATGTCCGCCAAGTTTTATTTTTATTTCTTTTGGCATCTCAAGCCGCTGGCGGATCGAGAGGGGTGAGTCGTACACAGGTTGAACAAGCCGAAATTCCCGAAAAACCGCCAGCGAGTCTGGCGGTTTTTTTTCGTCTCATATTTTGATTAGAACGTTGCCGTTGGAGAACGACATGCCCCCGCACAATACCGATGATGTTCGCATCCGCGAGTTGAAAGAGCTGACCCCGCCCGCGCATCTGATCCGCGAATTTCCCTGCGCCGAGCCGGTTTCCGAACTCATCTACAACGCGCGGCAGTCGATGCATCGCATTCTTCATGGGATGGATGATCGCCTGATCGTCATCGTCGGGCCTTGCTCGATTCATGATCCGAAGGCTGCATTGGAGTACGCGGGGCGATTGATCGAGCAGCGTAAGCGGTTTGCTGGTGAACTTGAGATCGTGATGCGGGTGTATTTCGAAAAGCCGCGGACAACGGTCGGCTGGAAGGGGCTGATCAACGATCCGTACATGGATAACAGCTTCAAGATCAATGATGGGTTGCGGGCCGCGCGGGAGTTGCTCATGCATATCAATGAGCTTGGCTTGCCTGCGGGGACCGAGTATCTCGACATGATCAGTCCGCAGTACATCGCCGATCTGATTTCGTGGGGCGCGATTGGGGCGCGGACCACGGAGTCTCAAGTACACCGCGAGCTTGCCTCCGGGTTGTCTTGCCCGGTGGGATTCAAGAACGGTACTGACGGTAACGTCAAGATTGCTGTGGATGCGATCAAGGCGGCTTCGCAGCCGCATCATTTTCTCTCTGTGACCAAGGGCGGCCATTCGGCGATTGTTTCTACCGCTGGTAATGAGGATTGCCACATCATTTTGCGCGGTGGCAAGACGCCTAATTTCGATGCGGCGAGTGTGGATGCTGCGTGTAGCGATATTGGGAAGGCTGGCTTGGCTGCGCGATTAATGATTGACGCGAGCCATGCCAATAGCTCGAAGAAGCATGAGAATCAGATTCCGGTTTGTGAGGATATTGGCAAGCAACTGGCTGCTGGGGATGAGCGGATTGTCGGAGTGATGGTGGAGTCGCATCTGGTTGCGGGACGCCAGGATCTGAAGGAAGGATGCGAATTGACCTACGGGCAAAGCGTCACCGATGCCTGTATCGGATGGGATGAGAGTGTGAAGGTGCTTGAGGGATTGGCGGAAGCGGTTAAGCAGCGGCGCGTAGTACGTGGCGGCGGAAACTGAGTTTCCTGACATCGTTGTAGACGGCGATCCGAGTAAGCCGTCTACAAAGTAGGCTATGAGAACAGAGCAGTCGTCGCTAGAACCGAATTTGCTGGCATCGGGCGTGAAGGACAATCGTTTCCAGAGTTTGGCTTAATCTTTTTGGATTATTTCGAACTCTGCGCTTATCGCGTGCATTTCCAATCTAAAAAGAACCCAGAGTGCGAGATGGAAGACGAAGTTGAATCAAACCAATGGTGTTTTGGCGTGCTGCTATCGCTCAGTTGCACGAGTCCATAAGATATCGCTTCCTCCGTCCGCCCGATTTAGCACCCGAGCCCAAATAAACATCAAATCCGACAACCGGTTCACATACCTCCTCGGCGCCTCATTCACTCCCGCGGTCTCTGCACGTCCCAACGCCACAATCCCCCTCTCCGCCCTCCGACAAACCGTCCGCGCAACATGAGCAAGCGCCGCCGCCCTCGACCCACCCGGCAAAATAAACTCCTTCAACGGAGGCAAAGTCGCGTTGTACTCTTCCAGCCACGCATCGAGTTGAGCAAGATGAGAAGTCTGAATCATCGAATGCCCGGGAATCGACAACTCGCCACCGAGATCGAATAAATCGTTTTGAATCTGCGTCAGCGCGGCGCGAATATCGGAGGGCATCGGCTCGCATAAAAGCACGCCAATACAGGAATTCAATTCGTCGACATCCCCGATCGCGGCGATGCGCGTATCGTCTTTCGAAACCCGGCTCCCATCGCCCAGTCCTGTGGTTCCATCGTCGCCAGTACGCGTGGTGATCTTGCTCAAGCGGTTACCCATCGCTGTCTCCCTGATAAGCAGACAAAAAACCGACCCATTATAGGCACGCCGACGCACTCGAAACCGCCATAAACCCGCCCCGCCGGCCTCTCTCCGACGGCGTAAAATGGAATGAACACCGTACGGCTTTCGCGCGAACCGCAAAACGAGCCAGTCACGAGGCATCACGCGAAAACCGCAACGCCCATACCAAGCGCAAGCAAGAACACAAAGCCGCACCGCCCGGAGACACGCAAGTGAACCACCCCACAGAACATCAAGCACTTCAGAAGCGTCCCTTTCCCGCGTCGCTTTTCGAAGCGCTGAAAGCAAGATTCGGCGAGCGCGCGACGGCATCGCAAGCCGTCCGCGAACACCACGGCCGCGACGAATCGCCGTTCGATCCGCAACTCCCCGACGCCGTCGTCTACGCGCGCAGCATCGACGAAGTGCAGGCCATCGTGAAGCTCTGCGCAGAACACGACGTCCCGATCATTCCCTACGGCAACGGCTCCTCGCTCGAAGGTCACTTGCTCGCGGTCCAGGGCGGCGTCTCCATCGACCTCTCCGAGATGAACCAGATCGTCTCGATCAACGCCGAAGACCTCACGGTCACGGTGCAACCCGGCATCTCCCGCAAGCAACTGAACGAAGCGCTGAAGGACACGGGCCTCTTCTTCCCGATCGATCCCGGCGCCGACGCGAGCATCGGCGGCATGTCCGCGACGCGCGCCTCGGGCACCAACGCCGTGCGCTACGGCACGATGCGCGAAAACGTCCTCGGCCTCACCGTCGTGCTCGCCGATGGCCGCGTCATCAAAACCGGCACGCGCGCGCGCAAATCGTCCGCGGGTTACGACCTCACGCGTCTTTTCGTCGGCTCGGAAGGCACGCTCGGCGTCATCACCGAAATCACGGTGCGTCTTTATCCGCAGCCCGAAGCGATTTCGGCGGCCGTGTGCGCATTTCCGTCGATGGGAGATGCCGTGCGCGCCGTCATCGAAACCATTCAGATGGGCGTGCCGATCGCGCGCGTCGAGTTCGTCGACAAACTCGCCGTGCGCGCCATCAACCGTCACTCGAATCTGACGCTGCGCGAATCGCCGATGCTGTTCTTCGAATTCCACGGTACCGAATCCGGCGTGCAGGAACAGGCGCAGACCGTGCAGGACATCGTCGCGGAGAACAACGGCGAGGACTTCGAATGGGCGACGCGTCCCGAAGACCGCAGCCGTCTCTGGAACGCGCGCCATTCGGCGTATTTCGCGATGCTGCAACTGAAGCCCGGCTGCCGCGCCGTCACCACTGACGTCTGCGTGCCGATCTCGCGTCTCGCCGAATGTGTCGAGGAAACGGAAAAGGATCTGCAAGGCTCGTACTTGCCGAGCCCGATCGTCGGTCACGTCGGCGACGGCAATTTTCACGTCGCGATGCTGCTCGATCCCAACAAGCCCGAAGAGCTGGAAGAAGCCGAGCGCATCAACCGGCGCATCGTCGGACGGGCGCTCGAGATGGGCGGCACCTGCACCGGCGAACACGGCGTCGGGCTGCACAAGATGAGCTTCATGATCGAGGAGCACGGCGAGGACGCCATCGCGACGATGCGCGCCATCAAACAGGCACTCGATCCGAGAAACCTGATGAACCCCGGGAAAATCTTCACTTTCGAAGGCTGAAGAAGCGCAAGATGCACGCATGAAATAAGCGCCACTGACCGCGCAGGCATCAAAAGGAGGAGACATGAACGCACCCGACGAGCTCAAGGCCGAGCAGATGTCGCCCAATCTGCCGCACGAAGACGCGCCCGAGCTGACCGAAGATCAGCTCGCCGCGCGTCAGCGTGAAGTCGTGCAGGCGCTGATGGCCGTGCTGCCGACGCACTGTCTGCTCTTTCGCGACGAAGACACCGCCCCGTATGAATGCGATGGCCTCGCCGCGTACCGGCGCCTGCCGCTCGCGGTGGCGCTGCCGGAAACCGAGGCGCAGGTGCAGCGTGTCGTGCAAATCTGCGCGCGTCTTTCGATTCCGATCGTCCCGCGCGGCGCGGGCACCGGCCTCTCCGGCGGCGCGATGCCGATTCGCCACGGCATCGTGCTGTCGCTTGCGCGCTTTCGCAAGATCGTCGAAGTCGATCCATACGCGCGCACCGCGACCGTGCAGCCGGGCGTGCGCAACCTCGCCATTTCGGAAGCTGCCGCGCCCTATGGGCTGTATTACGCGCCCGATCCGTCATCGCAGATCGCGTGCACGATCGGCGGAAATGTGTCCGAGAACTCCGGCGGCGTGCACTGCCTGAAATACGGCCTCACGGTGCACAACGTCCTGCGCGTGCGCGCGGTGACGATGGAAGGCGACGTCGTCGAGTTCGGCTCGCTCGGCCCCGACGCGCCGGGCCTCGATCTGCTCGCGGTGCTGATCGGCAGCGAAGGCATGTTTGCGATCGTCACCGAGATCACGGTCAAGCTGATCCCGAAGCCGCAAACGGCGCAGGTCATCATGGCGAGTTTCGACGATGTCGTGAAAGGCGGCGACGCCGTCGCGGCGATCATCGCCGCGGGCATCATCCCGGCCGGCCTGGAAATGATGGACAAACCCGCGACGCGCGCGGTCGAAGAGTTCGTCAACGCGGGCTACGACCTCGACGCCGCCGCGATCCTGCTGTGCGAATCCGACGGCACGCACGACGAAGTCGCCGAGGAAATCGTCCGCATGACGGCGGTTTTGCGCGAGCACGGCGCGTCGCGCATCCAGATCTCGCGTTCCGAAGCCGAGCGCCTCAAGTTCTGGTCGGGCCGCAAGAACGCGTTCCCGGCGGCGGGCCGCATCTCGCCGGACTATTACTGCATGGACGGTACCGTACCGCGCCGCGCGATCGGGCCGCTGCTCAAGCGCATCGAAGAGATGGAGAAGAAGTACGCGCTGCGCTGCATCAACGTGTTCCACGCCGGCGATGGCAACATGCATCCGCTGATTCTGTTCAACGGCAACGATCTCGATGAATGGCATCGCGCCGAGGCGTTCGGCTGCGACATCCTGGAGTGTTGCGTCGAGCTGGGCGGCACGGTGACGGGCGAGCATGGCGTCGGCATCGAAAAGATCAATTCGATGTGCGTGCAGTTTTCGCCGGAAGAGCGCGACGCGTTCTTCGCGGTCAAGCGCGCGTTCGATCCGCCGGGCCTGCTCAATCCCGACAAGGGTATCCCGACGCGCGCGCGCTGCGCCGAGTACGGCAAGATGCATGTCCGGGGCGGGCTGTTGCCGCATCCCGAATTGCCGCGCTTCTGAAGTCTCACGACGCGCGGCGCGCGTTGCGCTATCCACGTTTCTCCGAGTGTGGCGGGGTTAAGCGGCCGGTACAATCGATCGGACAGCCATTAGAAAGCTGAACACGGAAGTCGGATCGAAATCGACGAATGAGCGGAACATCCATGGAACAGGACGACATCGTCGCCGGCTGGTCGGAGAGGATCGCCCGGGCCACCGAAACCGGCACGCTGCTGCGCGTGCGCGGGGGTGGCACGAAAGACTGGTACGGGCAGACGCTCCAGGGAGAGATCCTCGACACGCGCGTGTATCGCGGCATCATCGCTTACGATCCGGCGGAACTCGTCATCACTGCGCGAAGCGGCACGCCGCTCGCCGAAATCGAAGCGGCACTCAGAGAGCACAACCAGATGCTGCCGTTCGAGCCGCCGCACTTCGGGCGCAACGCGACGCTGGGCGGCTGCATCGCCGCGGGGCTCGCGGGCCCGCGCCGCGCATGGACCGGCGCGCCGCGCGATTTCGTGCTCGGCGCGGTCGTCATGAACGGTCACGGGCAAGTGCTGCATTTCGGCGGACAAGTGGTGAAGAACGTCGCCGGGTATGACGTGTCGCGCCTGCTAGCGGGTTCGCTCGGCACGCTCGGCCTGATTCTCGAACTCTCGATCAAGGTGCTGCCGCGCCCCGTCGCCGAAGCCACGCTCAAGTTCGACATGCACGCCACCGACGGCGTGCGCAAGCTCAACGAATGGGGCGGCCATCCATTGCCGATCTGCGGCAGCGCGTGGCGCGACGGCACGCTTGCGCTGCGTCTCGCAGGCGCGGAAGCTGCTGTAAAGACAGCGCGCAATACGCTCGGCGGCGAGGTCGTCGATGCGGTCGAAGCCGACCGTTTCTGGATCGGCATGCGCGAGCAGACGGACCCGTTCTTCGCGGTGATCGAACCGCGCTCGGCGCTGTGGCGGCTCGCGTTGCCGTCGATCGCGGAGCCGCTGCATCTGCCGGGCGCGCAGTTGATGGAATGGGGCGGCGCGCAGCGCTGGTGGATCACCGACACCGATCCGCAAACCGTGCGCATCAGCGCGAAGCAGGCGGGCGGGCACGCGACGATATTCCGCGCAGGCTCCGCCTACGATCGCAACGCGGGCGTGTTCACGCCGCTGCCCGCGCCGCTGATGAAGATTCATCGTGGATTGAAAGCCGCATTCGATCCGGCGCGCATCTTCAACCGCGCGCGTTTGTACCCCGACTTTTAGGCGCTTCGATGCAAACCAATCTCGCCGAATTCATCCGCGGCACGGCCGATGGCGACGAAGCCGACGCCATCCTGCGCAAGTGCGTGCACTGCGGCTTCTGCACGGCGACCTGCCCGACGTATCAGATACTCGGCGACGAGCTCGACGGGCCGCGCGGGCGCATCTATCTGATGAAGCAGATGTTCGAAGGCGCGCCGGTCTCGCGCAGCACGCAACTGCATCTGGACCGCTGTCTCACGTGCCGCAATTGCGAAAGCACGTGTCCATCGGGGGTGCAGTACGGACGGCTCGTCGAGATCGGGCGCAAGATCGTCGAAGAAAAGGTCGAGCGGCCGATGCGCCAGCGCCTGCAACGGCGCCTCCTCGCGAGCTTCCTGCCGAACAGCACGCTCTTCACGCCCGCGATGAAGCTCGGGCAGCAGTTCCGCGGCATCCTGCCGCGCAAGCTGCGCGCGAAGATTCCCGTGCCCGAGCGGCCGCTCGCGGCGCCCACGAACAAGCATGAACGCAAGATGCTGATGCTCGCCGGCTGTGTGCAACCGGCGATGATGCCTAACGTCAACACCGCAACGGCCCGCGTGTTCGACGCGCTCGGCATCGAGATCGTCACGGCGCCGTCCGCGGGCTGCTGCGGCGCGATCCGCCTGCATCTCGGCTACAACGAAGACGCGCTCGACGACGTGCGCAACAACATCGACGCATGGTGGCCGTATGTGGAAAGCGGCGTCGAGGCGATCGTGATGAACGCGTCGGGCTGCGGCGCGACGGTGAAGGAGTACGCGCATCTGTTGCGCAACGATCCGGCGTACGCGGAAAAGGCGCAGAAGATCGTCGACCTGACGCGCGATCTCGCCGAAATCCTGCCGATGTACGAGGAGGAGCTCGTCGCGCTTTCGCGTCGGCGCGGCGTGCATACCGTGGCGTTCCATCCGCCGTGCACGTTGCAGCACGGACAGCAGATCCGCGGACGCGTCGAGCAATTGCTGACCGCGCTCGGGCTCGAAGTGCGCCTGCCCGCCGACAGCCACTTGTGCTGCGGATCGGCGGGGACGTATTCGGTCCTGCAGCCGAAGCTCTCGTACACGCTGCGCAATCAGAAGCTCGACCGGCTGGAGAAGCTGGAGCCGCAGATGATCGTATCGGCCAATGTCGGCTGCATCGCGCATCTGCAAAGCGGCACGTCGACGCCCGTCACGCACTGGATTCAACTGCTGGAGCATCTGCTGTACGGTTGAGCGATTCGTATAATGGCCGGATGGTTCTCATGGCTGTCTCAGGTATGTCCATCGCTCAACACCTCGAAGAAGTCCGTCGACGCATCGCGAAGGCCGCGCAAAGCGCGTCGCGCGATGCGGCGTCCATCAAGCTGCTCGCCGTGTCCAAGACCTTTCCCGCCGACGACGTGCGCGCCGCCTTCGACGCCGGCCAGCGCGCGTTCGGCGAGAACTACGTGCAGGAAGGCATCGCGAAGATCGCCGCGCTCGGTGATCTGCGCGGCGACATCGAATGGCATTTCATCGGGCCGCTGCAATCGAACAAGACGAAGCTCGTCGCCGAGCAGTTCGACTGGGTGCATTCCATCGACCGGCTCAAGATCGCGGAGCGGCTCTCCGCGCAACGTCCCGAAGGCACGCCCGCGCTCAACGTGTGCATTCAGGTCAACGTGAGCGGCGAGGCGTCGAAGAGCGGCGTCGAGCCGGATGAAGCCACCGCGCTCGCGCACGCGGTCGCCGCCCTGCCCGGCCTGCGTTTGCGCGGCCTGATGGCGATACCCGAGCCCGCCGATACCCTCGATGCGCAACGCGCGCCGCATGTCCGCCTGCGCGAGTTGATGAACACGCTACGCGCCGATGGCCTCGAACTCGACACGCTCTCGATGGGCATGTCCGCCGATCTCGAAGCCGCCGTGATCGAAGGCGCGACGATCGTGCGTATCGGCACCGCCATTTTTGGCGCGCGCACTTACACCACCTGACCTCACCTTCAACCATGAAAATCGCATTCATCGGCGGCGGCAACATGGCCGCGGCGCTCATCGGCGGTCTGATCAAGCGCGGCGTCCAGCCGTCCGACATCTACGCCGTCGACATCAACGACGAAGCGCGCGAGCGCACGGCGAAACAGTTCGGCATCGCGACCGGCGCGGCCGTCGATGCAACGCTCGCCGGTTACGACGCGATCGTGCTCGCCGTGAAGCCGCAAGTGCTCAAGAGTGTGGCCGAAGCGCTCGCGCCGCATCTGTCGAAGCAGACGATCATCAGCATCGCGGCGGGCATCCGCGCGACCGATCTTTCGCGCTGGCTGAACGGCTATACGCAGATCGTGCGCACGATGCCGAACACGCCCGCGCTGATCGGCATGGGCGTGACGGGTCTGGCCGCGCTGCCCGGCGTGAGCGACGCGGCGAAGGCGCTCAGCAGCCAGGTCCTGGAAGCGGTCGGCACGGCCGTCTGGTTCGACGACGAAGCCAAGCTCGACGCGGTCACGGCGATCTCCGGCAGCGGCCCGGCCTACGTGTTCTATTTCATCGAAGCGATGCAGGAAGCGGCCCGCCAGCTCGGCATGGACGAGGAGCAAGGCCGCGCGCTCGCGGTCGCCACGTTCACGGGTGCGGCGCAACTGGCGGCGCAATCGGGCGAGCCGGCGAGCGTGCTGCGCGAGCGCGTGACGTCGAAGGGCGGCACCACGGCGGCCGCGCTCGCCTCGTTCGATACTCAGGGCGTGAAGGACGCGATCGTGCGCGGCGCACTGGCGGCGCAAGCGCGGGCGAAAGAGATGGGGGATGAACTGGGCGGCGCCTGATCGAGCGACGCCACCCTGAACGAGCGGCGCGCGCAAGCACGCGCGCCGCGCTCGCTCAAAGCTTCTGCACGACGAACTCGATGCCGCACTCCGCGAAGGCAGTCCGCGTCTGGTCGAAGCGCTCCATGCCGTGCATGAAGCTGTGATCCAGCAGTTCGGCCTTCTTCACGCTGACTTCGCGTTCGAAATCGCGCAGCAAATCGAGCACGTTGATCGACACAGGCGACCAGCTTTTGCGCTTGAAGAGGGTGAACGTGTGCTTGTGGTCGGTGTTGAATGTCGACGGCCATACACCTTGCTCGTACATGTCCTCGTCCGGCACGGTGATGACTAGATGGCCGCCCGGCTTGAGCACGCGCAACCAGTGGCGCAACGCGACGCGCGGGTCCATCACGTGTTCGAGGCAGTGCCCCGAATAGACGAAGTCGAAGCTGTTGTCCCGAACGTTCTCGAGGTATTGCGCGTCCCCCTGCGCCCACTCATAGACCGTCACGCTCTCGATGCGCGGAAACAACGTGCTATACAGCGCGATGCTGTCGTTGCCGCCGCCGATATCGAGCCCCTTGCCCACGAGCCAGCGATTGCCGAAGCGAGCGTCGAGCAGACGGCGATTGACCGATATGCACGTCGTACCCGGAACACCCAGCGTCAGCACAAACGGCTGCGTCTGATCGCCGGGAACGACCCATTTCTTCAGCCCGTACTCGCCCCACGCACGCGGCCATAGCACCGCGTAGCCCGTATCCTCTCCATGCCAGTGCACCGTATGCGTGGACTCGAACGACGCGAGCAATTCGAGGAACGCCGCTTCCTGATCGAAGCCGTTCTCGACCCAATCCGGAAGGGTCCCTGCGTTCGTCCGGAAGTCGCGCCGGTAGATGCGCACATCGTCCAGCACGATGAGTGCGTTAGCCGTCCGGCCGCGCAGGAGTTCGAGTTCAGCGAGCAGCGGCAGGCGCTCGGTCGGAGCATGCTCCTGGCTGATATAGCTGTTGCCGCCATAGTCCGCGCCGGGATAATGCGCGTCCAGAAAAACGAGGCAGCGTCGCCCGGCCAGTGTGTCTTCCACCGGGGCCGAGCGCAAAAAGGCAAGACTGTCAGCATTCGCCACATGGAGACGTTCGCTTTGTTCCGCCTCTGCGAAAAGCGGCTTGAAGATTTCGCAGGACAGCGCTTTGGTGAACCCGGCGGACAATGCGGCTCGGCAAGAATCGCCCTTTCCATAACCGGTTTCAATGAGATGTGTGACCCGATTCCGGGAAACGAGTGCAGCCAGATCGAAGCGAGCAAGAGAACCCATGATTCACACGCTGAAAATGAAGCAAGCGAACGATTGCCACCGCGCGGAAAACCCCGCAGTGTTCAACCGGCTTGTCGAGGGAAGGGACGGTGCGTTCGTGAGAATCACCGGGCGCCACGGGAGGCTTTGCTTTGAGCGTTCCCGGGCAACCAATCGTTTGACTGGCGCACGACGTTATCAAAACATAAGGCCGCGACGCCGCGATGTGATCAAATTTTTCGTTCTCAAACCATTTCGCAGATTGACATAAAGCAGCGAGCTATGGTTTTACGCAACGTGCGTTGCGCACGTTGCGGGCACTCGATCCACGCAAAAGGGCTCAACTCGAAAACGCGTAGTGAAGGGCGATTCCCGCGAACAGCATCCCTCCGAGCCAGTTGTTATGCTTGAACGCCGCGAAGCACGCCATCCGCTCGCGATTGCGGATCAGCCCGTAGTGATACACCGCGCAACCCGCCGCCGCGAGCCAGCCGAGCCAGTAGAGCCAGCCATATCCCAGTGCGATGCCGATGCCCACGTAGATCGCGAGCGTCACCGCGTAACACAGCATGACGGCCAGCACGTCGTATCGGCCGAACGTGAGCGCGGACGTGCGAATGCCGATCTTGATGTCGTCGTCGCGGTCGACCATCGCGTATTCGGTGTCGTACGCGACCGACCAGAACACGTTCGCCGCGAGCATGATCCACGCGAGCATCGGCACGTGGTTCTGCACGGCGGCGAAGGCCATCGGGATGCCGAAGCCGAACGCGATGCCGAGATACGCCTGCGGAATCGCGAAGAAGCGCTTGGTGAACGGATACGTGCCCGCGACGAACAGCGCGAACACCGACAACTCCTTGGTTAGCGTGTTGAGCGGCAGGATCAGCAGGAACGCGACGAGCGCCAGCGCCGCCGCGAGTGCCACCGCTTCCCATGCCTTGATCTTGCCCGACGTGATCGGCCGCTCGGCGGTGCGCTTCACGTGGCGGTCGAAATCGCGGTCGGCGTAGTCGTTGATCGCGCAGCCCGCCGAGCGCATCAGGATCGTGCCGATCGTGAAGATGACGAGCAGCATCGGCGACGGACGGCCATCGGACGCGATCCACAATGCGTTGAGCGTCGGCCATAGCAGCAACAGGCTGCCGATGGGCTTGTCGAGGCGCACGAGGCGCATGTAAAGCGGAAGACGGGCGAGCATGGCGAATGTCGAGGCAGAGAAACGCGATCCGGCTATTTTAGATCAGCGTGCCGGGACATCCTCAAAAGCAAAAACCCCGCTTGAGAGCGGGGTTTCATCGCTTCGAAACGGAAGAAGCATCAGGCCAGCATCGCGCGCAGCATCCACGCGGTCTTCTCGTGCGTCTGCATGCGTTGCGTGAGCAGGTCGGCCGTCGGCTCGTCGTTCGCGGCTTCGGTCGCCGGGAAAATCTCGCGCGCCGTGCGCACCACCGCTTCCTGACCTTCCACCAGCTGACGGATCATGTCTTCGGCAGCCGGCACGCCGTCCGCTTCCGGGATTGACGACAGCTTCGCGAATTCCTTGTAGCTGCCCGGCGCATGCACGCCCAGCGCGCGGATGCGTTCCGCGATCGAATCGACGGCGAGCGCGAGTTCGTTGTACTGCGTCTCGAACATCAGATGCAGCGTGTTGAACATCGGACCCGTGACGTTCCAGTGAAAGTTGTGCGTCTTCAGATAGAGCGTGTACGTATCGGCCAGCAGCCGGGACAGCCCGTCGGCGATCTTCTTGCGGTCTTTGTCGCTGATGCCGATGTTGACGGCAGGTGCAGTGCCTTTCTTCGCCATGATGACTCCGTGAGAGAGTGATTCGAACGTTGCGAACGCCGCGCGCATCGCCTTGCCGCGCGGCGCTTCGAGCGCTCGACAGTTTATCGTAGAGAAACAGGAAGCGCCGTATTGCTTCGCAAGTCTGTCGAAAGCTTCGACGACGCTCAGGCGCCGACGACACCGCTCGCCACGACGAGTCCATAGCCCGCCGCGACGATGCCGAATGCAATCGCGACGCGCACGCCGCGCGACGCCTGACGGCTGGATGCTTCGATGTGGTCGACCGCCTGTGCGATGTGCTTCAACGCTTGCGACATGATGTTTTCTCCCGGTGTATCCCAGCGCCGCCGTCACGCAGCGGCGGTATCTTTCTCGTCGACGTACTGGCCGAGCTTCGCGAGCGCGTCGATCACGCCCTGCGCGTAAGCCGCGTCGATGCGGCGGAAATGCCCGATTTGCCGCGCGACGATTTCGTTCGGCACGCCATGAATGTGCCGCGCGATGTTGCCGAAGAAGCGCTCGCGCTGCGCGTCGTCGAAGAGCCTGAACAGCGCCGCCGGCTGGCTGTAGTAGTCGTCGTCCTCGCGATGGTCGTAGCGATGCACCGTGCCGCCCGCGAGCGGCGGCTCGTTCGCGTTGGCGTCCTGCGCGAATTCGCCGTAGCGGTTCGGCTCGTAATTCACGCGCCCGCCGAGATTGCCATCGGTGCGCATTGCGCCATCGCGATGAAACGGATTGGCGATCGGCGCGCGCGGCGCATTCACCGGAATCTGGTGATGATTGATGCCGAGACGATAACGCTGCGTGTCGCCATACGAGAACAGGCGGCCCTGCAACAGGCGATCCGGCGAGAAGCCGATGCCCGGCACCACGTTCGCCGGCGAGAACGCGGCCTGCTCGACATCCGCGAAGTAATTCTGCGCGTTGCGATTCAACTCGATCACACCGACGTCGATCAGCGGATAGTCCTTGTGCGACCACACTTTGGTGATGTCGAACGGATTCACCTTCGACTTCGCCGCCTCTTCTTCCGTCATCACCTGAATGCGGAAATTCCAGCGCGGGAAGTTGCCGTTGTCGATGTTCTCCACGAGATCACGCTGCGCGCTTTCGCGATCGTTCGCGATCACCGCCGCGGCTTCGGCATCCGTGTAATGGTCGAGCGGTTGCTGCGACTTGAAGTGGAACTTCACATAGAAGCGCTCGCCGTCCTTGTTGACGAACGAAAACGTGTGCGATCCGAAGCCGTGCATCTGCCGGTAGTTTTTCGGAATGCCACGGTCGCTCATGAGAATCGTCACCTGATGCAGCGATTCCGGGTGACGCGACCAGAAATCCCACGCCGCGACATTGCTGCGCATGTTCGTGTACGGATCGCGTTTTTGCGTGTGAATGAAGTCGGGAAACTTGAGCGGATCGCGGATGAAGAACACCGGCGTGTTGTTGCCGACGACGTCCCAGTTTCCCTCTTCCGTATAGAACTTGAGCGAGAAGCCGCGCACGTCGCGCTCGGCGTCGGCGGCGCCGCGCTCGCCCGCGACCGTCGAGAAGCGCATGAAGATCGGCGTTTCCTTGCCGATGTCGGCGAACAACTTCGCCTTCGTATATAGCGAGATATCGTGCGTCACGCGAAACGTGCCGAACGCGCCCGAGCCCTTCGCGTGCACGCGGCGCTCCGGAATCACTTCGCGGTCGAAGTGGGCGAGTTTCTCGACGAGCCAGAAATCCTGCAGCGTGACCGGGCCGCGCGGGCCAGCGGTCTGCGAGTTCTGGTTGTCGCCGACGGGTGCGCCTGCTGCGGTCGTGAGTCGTTGAGTCGTCATCGTGATGCTCCTGCTTTTTTGGGTTGCGTGGGATGATGCGAGCCGCGCGCTTCAGGCGACGCGAGCGAAATCGGCGAGGATCGAAACCGTCATGTCGCGCAGGCTGTTCCAGCGGTCGAAGAAGGTCTTGGCGGTCATGGAATCCTCTCTCTGTCGTGATGTCGGCCGAGAACCGGCAGTGAGAGAATCCTAACTTAGACTATCGACATTTTTAATTCGATTAAATTTATCTATTCGATAGGCCGAACTTCGCGCCAGCTTTGCCTTAAGGCGTGCGCCAAACGAAAACGCCGCGCTCCGTTGCCAGAGCGCGGCGTTTTCAGGGAAAAGGTCGATCAGTTCACGGCGACAGGCATGTCGAGCTTTCTCACGCCCGGCAAATCGCAATTGGCGATCGCTTCGCAGATGGCGTCGATGGCAGGCATGCGCGTGAAACTCTTGCGCCATGCCAGCACGACGCGCCGGTCCGGCACCGGTTCATCGAACGGCACGTAGCTGAGCAGACCCGAATCGATGCCCCCCGCGTGCGGCTTCACCTCGCTCACCGACATGCGCGGCAGCACCGTAATTCCGACGCCGCTCGCGACCATATGACGGATCGTCTCCAGCGAGGAGCCTTCGAACGTCTTCTGGATGCCGTCCGCGTTCTGCGAGAAGCGCATCAATTCGGGGCATACGCCGAGCACGTGATCGCGGAAGCAGTGACCGCTGCCGAGCAGCAGCATGGTTTCCTGCTTGAGATCGTCCGGATCGATCTTCGCGCGGTTCTCCCACGCGTGGCCGGAAGGCATCGCGACGACGAAGGGCTCGTCATAGAGCGCGCGCACCATCAGCCCGGTTTCGGGGAACGGCAGCGCCATGATCGCGACATCGATTTCGCCCTGCTTCAGCAGCTCGATCAGCTTGAGCGTGTAGTTCTCCTGGAGCATCAGCGGCATCTGCGGGACCGACTTGATCATCTGCTTGACGAGCGTGGGCAGCAGATACGGTCCGATGGTGTAGATCACGCCGAGGCGCAACGGACCGACGAGCGGATCCTTGCCCTGCTTGGCGATTTCCTTGATGGCGAGCGTCTGTTCGAGCACGCGCTGCGCTTGCGTCACGATCTGCTCGCCGATCGGCGTCACGCTGACTTCGCTCGTGCCGCGCTCGAAGATCTGCACGTTGAGTTCGTCTTCGAGCTTCTTGATTGCCACCGACAGCGTCGGCTGGCTGACGAAGCACGCCTCGGCCGCGCGGCCGAAATGCCGCTCGCGCGCGACCGCGACGATGTACTTCAGTTCAGTGAGGGTCATTGGCGGCCAATGAAATACATTGATTCAATAGGTTTGAGTTATACACCTGCGTGCCGTCGTTCGACAACTTCTGCCGAATCGCCGGTCCGCGCCGGCTAAATAGGGACCGACATGACCCGCGCGAGTTCAGTCAGGCCTTCAAATAGTGCTCCCTCGCGCCGAGCCAGCGCGCGAGGTGCCGCGTGACGGCGTCTGGGAACTGCGCGAGCATCTGATCGGCGGCGGCGCGCGCCGGTTCGATCAGCCAGCCATCGTTTTCGAGACTCGCGAAGCGCAACATCGCTTCACCCGATTGCCGCGCGCCGAGAAATTCGCCGGGGCCGCGAATCTCGAGATCGCGGCGAGCGATCTCGAAGCCATCGGTTGTCTCACGCATGGTTTTCAGGCGCGCGCGGGCGGTCTGCGACAGCGGGTTCGAATACATCAGCACGCACACGGACGCCGCGCTGCCCCGACCCACGCGCCCGCGCAACTGATGCAGTTGCGCGAGACCGAAACGCTCCGCATGCTCGATCACCATCAGCGACGCATTCGGCACGTCGACGCCGACTTCGATCACCGTCGTCGCGACGAGCAGTTGCACTTCGTTGCGCGAGAACGCGTCCATCACCGCCGCTTTTTCGGCGGGTGCGAGCCGGCCGTGAACCAGCCCGACGCGCAGTTCGGGCAGCGCGGCAACCAGCGTCTCGTAGGTCTCGACGGCCGTCTGCAACTGCAGCGTCTCGCTTTCCTCGATCAGCGGACAGACCCAGTACACCTGCCGTCCGGTCAGCGCCGCTTCACGCACGCGGCCGATAATTTCGTCGCGCCTGCCGTCCGACACCACCTTGGTGAGGATCGGCGTGCGGCCGGGCGGAAGTTCGTCGATGGTCGAGACGTCGAGATCCGCGTAGTAGGTCATCGCGAGCGTGCGCGGGATCGGCGTCGCGGACATCATCAGTTGATGCGGCTGGAAGTCGCGCGCGCCGTCCGCCGCATTCAGGGCTTTCGCCCGCAGGGCAAGCCGTTGCGCGACGCCGAAGCGATGCTGCTCGTCGACGATCACGAGTCCGAGGCGCGCGAACTCCACCGCATCCTGAATGATCGCGTGCGTGCCGATGACGAGCTTGGCCGTGCCGAGCGCCGCCGCCTCGATCGCGGCGCGCTTTTCCTTCGCCTTAAGGCTGCCCGCGAGCCACGCGACCGTGACGCCCAGCGGCTCCAGCCAGCCGCGGAGTTTGCGCGCGTGCTGCTCCGCGAGGATTTCGGTCGGCGCCATGAGCGCGGCCTGATATCCGGCGTCGATGGCCTGTGCCGCCGCCAGCGCCGCGACGATCGTCTTGCCGCTGCCGACATCGCCTTGAAGCAGCCGCTGCATCGGATGCGCGAGCGTCAGTTCGCCCGCGATTTCCGCGACCACGCGCTGCTGCGCGCCGGTCAGCGCGAAAGGCAGCGTGCGCAACAGCCTCACGACGAGCGACGCGTCATCGTCGGGCAGGCGGCGCGGCATCGCGGGCGCGGCGCGCGTGCGTCGCTCCTCGTGTGCGCGCTTGAGCGACAGTTGCTGCGCGAGCAATTCCTCGAATTTGATGCGCGTCCACGCCGGATGCGTGCCGTCGATGAGCGCGGTTTCATCCGAATCCGCGCGCGGATGATGCAGCGTCTTAACGGCGTCGAGCAGGCCGGGCACGTTCAGCGGCGCGAGATGCGCGCGCGCGATCGGCTCGGGCAGCAGTTCCGGCAGCGACACGCGGGAAATGGCCGAGTCGATGGCCTTGCGCAAGTACGCCTGCGAAATGCCCGCCGTCGACGGATAAACCGGTGTGAGCGCTTGCGGCAGCGGCGTGTCGTCATCGACGGGACGCACCGCCGGATGCACCATCTCCATCCCGAAGAAGCCGCCGCGCACATCGCCACGCACGCGCAGGCGCACGCCGATGGCCATCTGGTTGACCTGCGAGCCGTAGAAGTTGAGGAAGCGCAGCGTAAGCTCGTCGCCGGCGTCGTCGTGAATCTTCACGAGCAACTGGCGACGCGGCCGATACGCGATCTCGTTGTCGAACACGACGCCTTCGGTCTGGGCAATATCGCCGGGAATCAGTTCGCCGATGGGCGTGAGCGAGGTCTCGTCCTCGTAGCGCATCGGCAGATGCAATACGAGATCGATGTCCGATTTCAGGCCCAGCTTCGCGAGCTTGTCCGCCGTCCTCACGACCGGTTTGGTTTTTTTCCCGGCGCTTTCCGCCGTCTTCGCCCGCTTGCGCGCGACAGGCGCGTCGGCTTCGTCCGCGGTCGGGAGTGCGTCGGTCGGGGAAGCCAGGCGGCGGTCGGACAAGGGCATTGACTCTCTTCGCAAGTACAATATGAGGTTTGTTCGGCGCGATTGCGGTTTTTTCGCGTCCTGTTCGCGCCTAAGTTGCGTCACCCAGTCACGCCATGTTCACGCTTTCCGATTTCGATTTTAATCTGCCGCCCGAGCTGATCGCGCAGAGTGCGCTCGCCGAGCGCAGCGCGAGCCGCCTGCTCGAGGTCGACAACCGCATCACGCCCGCCACGCTCGTCGATCGGCGCTTCTCCGAACTTCCCGATCTGATCGCGCCGGGCGATTTGCTGGTGTTCAACGATACCAAAGTCCTGAAGGCGCGCTTCTTCGGCCAGAAGGCCAGTGGCGGGCGCGTCGAGGTGCTGGTCGAGCGGCTGACCGGCGCGACCACGGCGCTCGCGCAGATCCGCGCGAGCAAGAGCCCGGCCGAAGGCACCACGATCCGCCTCGCGGATGCATTCGACGTGACCGTCGGCGAGCGCGTCGAGCCGTTCTACACGCTGCACTTTCCGGCCGAATGCCTGACGCTCATCGAGCAATACGGGCGCTTGCCGCTGCCGCCCTATATCGAGCACGACGCCGACGCCTACGACGAAACGCGCTATCAGACCGTTTATGCGGCCAATCCCGGCGCGGTGGCCGCGCCGACTGCGGGCCTGCATTTCGACGACGCCCTTTTCGCCGAACTCGATGCCCGCGGCGTCGAGCGCGCGACGTTGACGCTGCACGTCGGCGCGGGCACGTTCCAGCCGGTGCGCGTGGAGAACATCGCGGAGCACAAGATGCACACCGAGTGGTACGACCTGCCGCAATCGCTCGTCGATCGCATCGCGGCGGTGAAGGCGCGCGGCAACAAGGTGATCGCGGTCGGCACGACGTCGATGCGCGCGCTCGAAGCCGCCGCGCGCGATGCGGCAAGCGCCGGCCGGCCGCTCGCCGCGACGCAGGCCGAAACCGATATCTTCATCACGCCTGGCTACGAATTTCGCGTCGTCGACCGGCTGGTGACGAACTTCCATCTGCCGAAATCGACGCTGCTGATGCTCGTGTCGGCGTTCGCCGGCATGGAAACGATTCGCGATGCATATCGTCACGCGATCGAGGAGAAGTACCGTTTCTTCAGTTACGGCGACGCCATGCTGCTGACGCGCCGCGACTAGTTTTTTCAACCAATGCGCTGGACTGTTTTCCAGTGGCAGGAATTCTGATGACCGCCAACCACACCCCGCCCGAGAACGGGCTCAAGTTCGAATTGCTGACGACCGACGGCCAGGCGCGCCGCGGGCGCCTCACGCTCAATCACGGCGTCGTCGAAACGCCGATCTTCATGCCGGTCGGAACCTACGGCACCGTCAAGGCGATCCAGCCGCGCGAGCTCGAGGAGCTGCGCGCGCAGATCATCCTCGGCAACACGTTCCACCTGTGGCTGCGTCCGGGGCTGGAAGTCATCGGCGCGCACGGCGGCTTGCACAAATTCATGGGCTGGAACCGGCCGATCCTCACCGATTCGGGCGGCTTTCAGGTGTTTTCGCTCGGCGAACTGCGCAAGATCACCGAAGAAGGCGTGACGTTCGCGTCGCCGATCAACGGTGACCGGCTCTTCCTTTCGCCCGAAGTGTCGATGCAGATACAGAAGGTGCTGAACTCCGACATCGTCATGCAGTTCGACGAATGCACGCCCTACTCGACCAACGGCATTCCGACCTCGCACAAGGACGCTGCGGATTCCATGCGCATGTCGATGCGCTGGGCGAAGCGGTCCATCGACGAATTCAACCGGCTCGGCAACCCGAACGCGCTCTTTGGCATCGTGCAGGGCGGGATGTTCGAGGATCTGCGCGACGAATCGCTCGCGGGTCTTTCCGAGATCGGCTTTCACGGTCTCGCGATCGGCGGGCTTTCCGTCGGCGAGCCGAAGGAAGACATGATGCGCGTGCTGAACCACATCGGTCCGAAGCTGCCCGCCGACAAGCCGCATTACCTGATGGGCGTCGGCACGCCGGAGGATCTCGTCGCGGGCGTCGCGGCGGGCGTCGACATGTTCGACTGCGTGATGCCTACCCGCAACGCACGCAACGGCTGGCTCTTCACGCGTTTCGGCGATCTCAAGATCAAGAACGCGACGCACAAGAATTCGATGAAGCCGCTCGACGAAAGCTGCGGCTGCTACACATGCCAGAACTTCACGCGCGGGTATCTGCACCATCTGCATCGCGTCGGTGAAATTCTCGGCGCGCAACTGAACACGATTCACAACCTGCACTACTACCTGCAATTGATCGGCGAAGTGCGGGCATCGATCGAAAATCACTCGTTCGAAGCATTCCGCAAGACGTTCGCGGAAAATCGTGCGCGCGGAGTCGATTGAGCCGCGTCTTGAAATGGCGCGGCAGTATTACAATTGCCTTTCTACTGTTCGCCGAGCATGCAGCGAAAGTCCGGAAATGCGAGTCGTAACGGCTTGATGACAAAGCGCATTCCCGGAGTGTCGCGTCATGGGCGAGTGGTAGAATACCGGGCTAATTTCCATTCGAGTTTTTCGAACGTATTTGTGACGTTTTAACGGAGAGACCAACGTGTCGTTCATTTCCAATGCCTTTGCACAAGGCGTAACCGCGGGTGGCGCGGAATCGAGCCTGATGAGCTTCCTGCCGCTGATCCTGATGTTCGCGGTGCTGTACTTCATCATGATCCGTCCGCAGATGAAGCGTCAGAAGGAGCATCGCAACATGCTCGCCGCCATGGCCAAGGGCGATGAAGTGGTGACCAACGGCGGTATCGTCGGCAAGATCACGAAGGTCACGGATGCTTACGTGGGCGTGGAAATCGCCGAAGGCACGGAAATCACGATCCAGAAAGCGGCTGTGACCACCATTCTCCCGAAGGGCACGATCAAGTCGCTGTAAGGCCACTCGTTCCACCGCGTCCGGCGCGGCCTCGCTCACCGAGCCGTCCGATCCTTCATCACCGGCTCATCGCGCATAACGCCGGACGCCCTCTCCTCCGAAGCCAACTTTCCGGTCGGCCATTCCCATGAATCGTTATCCCCTCTGGAAGTATGTCGTGATGCTGGTGGCGCTCGTCATCGGCCTCGTGTACACGCTCCCCAACTTCTTCGGCGAGGCGCCCGCAGTTCAGGTGTCGAGCGGCAAGGCGACGGTCAAGCTCGATTCTTCGACGCTTGCGAACGTCGAAGCCGCGCTCGCCGCGAACAATATCAAGGCCGACGAAGTCACCTTCGATAATTCGCAACTGAACGCGAACATCCGCGTGCGCCTGAAGGACACCGACACGCAGTTGCACGTGAAGGACCTTCTCTCGAAGACGCTCAACACGGATCCGGCCGATCCGCAGTACATCGTCGCGCTGAACCTGCAGAGCGCTTCGCCGCGCTGGCTGACGGCCCTGCACGCACTGCCGATGTACCTCGGTCTCGACTTGCGCGGCGGTGTGCACTTCCTGCTGCAGGTCGACATGGCCGGCGCGCTCAACAAGAAGCTCGACTCCGACGCCGCCGACGCGCGCACGTATCTGCGCGACCGCAATATCCGCGATGGCGGCGTGAACCGCATCGGGCAGTCGGTCGTCGTGAACTTCTCGGATCAGGACAGCGCCGACAGCGCGCGCACGCAGCTCCAGACTGGCGTGTCGGAACTGCAATGGGTGACGCGCCAGGGCGGCGACGGCTTCCAGGTGGTCGGCACGTTCTCGGCGGCTGCGCAGAAGACCGTCGAGGACAGCGCGCTCAAGCAGAACATCACGACGCTGCATAACCGCGTGAACGAACTCGGCGTCGCGGAGCCGGTGATCCAGCAGCAGGGCTCGGACCGCATCGTGGTCGAGCTGCCGGGCGTGCAGGACACCGCGAAGGCGAAGGACATCATCGGCCGCACGGCGACGCTCGAAGCGCGCCTCGCCGATCCGGTCAACACCTACATCGGTCCGAACGACGCTGTGCCGCCCGGCGACGAAGCGTTCAAGCAGGGCGATCGCCTCGTGCTCTTGCGCAAGCAGGTGATTTTCACGGGCGACCGCATCATCGATGCGTCGGCGGGCTTCGACGATCATCAGCGCCCGTCCGTCAACATCCGGCTGGACTCCGCCGGCGGCCGAGCGGTGTCGGCCGTGTCGCGCGACAACATCGGCAAGCCGATGGCCATGGTCCTGTTCGAAAAGGGCAAAGGCGAAGTGCTGACGGTCGCGACGATCCAGTCCGAGCTCGGCGACCGCTTCTCGATCACCGGCCAGCCGACCCCGCAGGCCGCCACCGACCTCGCGCTGCTCCTGCGCGCCGGTTCGCTCGCGGCGCCGATGGACATCATCGAGGAACGCACGGTCGGCCCGAGCCTCGGCGCGGACAACATCAAGAAGGGCTTCGATTCGGTGACCTACGGTTTCGCCGCGATCGCCGTCTTCATGGTCGCGTACTACCTGCTGTTCGGCGTGTTCTCGATGCTGGCGCTCTCGGTCAACCTTCTGTTGCTGGTCGCGGTGCTCTCGCTCCTGCAGGCGACGCTGACCTTGCCGGGTATCGCGGCTATCGCGCTCGCGCTCGGTATGGCGATCGACGCGAACGTGCTGATCAACGAACGTATCCGCGAGGAACTGCGTAACGGCGCGCCGCCGCAGACCGCGATCCAGGAGGGCTTCAAGCACGCCTGGGCGACGATTCTCGACTCGAACGTGACCACGCTGATCGCCGGTCTGGCGCTGCTCGCGTTCGGTTCGGGCCCGGTGCGCGGCTTTGCGGTCGTGCACTGTATCGGCATTCTCACGTCGATGTTCTCGGCGGTGTTCTTCTCGCGCGGGCTCGTGAACCTGTGGTACGGCGGCAAGAAGAAGCTGAAGTCGCTCGCAATCGGTCAGGTGTGGCGTCCGGAAGGCTCGAATGCCGAAGCGGCCGCGGCGGCGTATCTCGCGGCGCAACGCGGCGACGAATCGCCTGTCGACGAAATCGTGAAGACCTCGAAGGGCAAGACGAAGACGGCGGCGGCTGCGCCGCGCCCGGCAGCTCAAGCGCAAGCGCGCACGGGCAAGCCGACGGTGCGCCGTCGTTCGGGCCCCGGCATCGATCAACAGAAACCGGGCGAGTCCCGCTGATTCCGCAGAGTCCGGAGATATAGACAATGGAATTCTTCCGCATCCGCCGCGACTTGCCGTTCATGGAACGCGCGTTGATCTTCAACGTGATTTCGTTCGTGACGTTTCTCGTGGCCGTATTTTTTCTCGTGCATCGCGGCCTGCATCTGTCGGTGGAGTTCACCGGCGGCACGGTCGTCGAGGTGCAGTATCCGCAAGCCGCGCAGCTCGAACCGGTGCGCGGTTCGATGGCAAGGCTCGGCTACCCCGACGCGCAGGTGCAGAACTTCGGTACGTCGCAGGACGTGCTGATTCGTCTGCCGCTCAAGCAGGGTCTCACGTCCGCGCAGCAGAGCGATCAGGTGATGACCGCGCTCAAGGCCGACAACGCCGAAGTGAAGCTGCAACGCGTCGAGTTCGTCGGTCCGCAGGTCGGCAAGGAACTGGTGACGAACGGCCTGCTCGCGCTCGCGTGCGTGGTCATCGGCATCGTGATTTATCTGTCGTTCCGCTTCGAATGGAAGTACGCGGTGGCGGGCATCATCGCGAACCTGCACGATGTGGTGATCATTCTCGGCTTCTTTGCGTTCTTCCAGTGGGAGTTCTCGCTGTCCGTGCTGGCGGCGATTCTCGCGGTGCTCGGCTACTCGGTGAACGAGTCGGTCGTTATCTTCGACCGGATTCGCGAAACCTTCCGCAAGCAGCGCAAGATGACGGTGAAGGAAGTGATCGATCACGCGATCACGAGCACGATGTCGCGAACCATCATCACCCACGGCTGTACGGAAATGATGGTGCTGTCGATGTTCTTCTTCGGCGGCCCGACGCTGCATTATTTCGCGCTGGCGCTCACCGTAGGTATTCTGTTCGGTATCTATTCGTCGGTGTTCGTCGCGGCGGCGCTCGCGATGTGGTTCGGCGTGAAGCGCGAAGATCTCGTGAAGGACAAGAAGGACAAGTTCGATCCGAACGATCCGAACGCGGGCGCGCAGGTTTGAGCGTGAACCTGGCGTCTGCCTGGAAAAGCAAAAGGGCCGGTCTGTGAAAGACCGGCCCTTTTTGTTTCCGGCTCACCGCCTTCAGCCCGACAGAATTCGCTCAACCCGGAACCGTTCAGGGCGCAGGCTCGCGGATCAGCGCTTCGCAAAGCGACACGCAATATGCGGCCAGATCCGCGCTCACGCCTACTTTGAGGAGCGTCTTTCGCACATGATCGGCGTCGACCGTTTTCATCATGCCGGAGTACAAGATCCTGAGCGGAACGAGCCGATTGCGAACGAGGTAGTTTGCCAGCAGGCAGATCATGCTGTCCGTGGCGACCGTGCCCGGATGCGCCATATCGACCAGTTCCTTTAGTTCCAGGTCAGTCAGGTGTTGGAAAAAGTTATGCGGAGAATGAAATCCGAACGTCGGCGCTGTTGGCTCGGCATTTTCATATGAGAACCGGTCCGCAACTTCATTGGGCGAGAACTTGATGCCATGTTGCGCCTCCAGAACCGGTCGATAAATCCGGCCGATCAGCTCGTCTTCGTTGATTCCGTCACGCAGCGGAAATTCATCGCTCGCAAGCAGATGCATGAGTTTCGCCGAGCGCAGCGAGAATCCGCCATTTCCGACGGTCATGCCATCGTTATGCGCCGGCCAGCGCGCGCCGATATAGTCGTAGTCCAGAAAGTCCGCACTCCACGCCGACGGATCGACAACGTAACCGTCCCATTGGATGAGTAAGACCCACGGCGTGTGGATATGGCGAATGACGTTCTTGAGGATGAAATCGTTATATTGCTCGCGCGACGCGATGTGAGGCGTAGTGACGATTCGCGCTTCGGTATCGATTTCTTCGTGCGTGAAGAGCACGACATCGCCGAACTTGCAATGTCTGCTCGAAATCCCCAGCGCACGCGACGCCAGCCGGGGATTGAGCGAGTCTACGGCACATACCGTCACGTTGCTCAGATCGGTTCTGGAGTCGCTATTCATTGCACCAGCTTGCTTTTCAGATGGTTGTTTATCTTACTTTCATGCAGCCATGCACGCTGCTGACGTGCGCAGAATAGCAGTCCGCCTTGCCAAATCAGCAAAAGTCTGTAGCTTGTCTGGAAAGGAGAAGAAGCGGGGGAAAATGGAAGAACTTCAGGCAAGGCGCCGGAGCGCCTGTCGTCATGCGGCGCCGCTTCGCGTCGGCGCGCGAAGCGGCTTGCCGGTAAAACCGAAGACACTTACTGCTTCACGCCTTCGGCCTGAATATGCAGCACCGTCTTCAGGCTGAAACCATACGCCTTGCCGTAATCCATTCCGAAGTCGCCGCGATCGAAGGTCGTCGTCGCTTCCACGCCGCACACTTCCTTCTTCATCATCGGGTTCACGAAGCACTTGAAGCTCTCGACCTTCAGGTTGATCGGCTTCGTCACGCCGTGCATCGTGAGCGTGCCGATGACTTCCGAAGGCTTGTCGCCGTCGAACTTGATCGACGTACCCTTGTACTCGGCCGTCGGATACTTCGCGATATCGAAGAATTCGGCCTTCTGCAGATGCTCGTCCAGCTTCACATTGCCCGTGTTGACCGAAGAAAGGTCGATGGTCACGTTCACCGTGCCCGTCTTCGCCGCGCGATCGAGCGTGACTTCACCGCTGCTCTTGTTGAACTTGCCGCGCCACGTCGACACGCCACCGAAGTGATCGGCCTCGAAGCTCGGATAGGTGTGGTTCGGGTCGAGCTTGTACGTGTCGGCGGCGAGTGCGCTCACCGAGGCGCCGAACGACAGACCCAGTGCGAGCGCGCCCGCGGCGATGATCGAAAGCTTTTTCAAGTTCTTCTCCTGACTAACTAAGTACGCTGAATATGCGTCGTGTGTAACAAAAGCGCCGCTCACTTCTTCGCGGCAACGATGTGAAACTTGATGACGACGTCGTCCGCGACGATCGACGTATCTTTCCATTCACCCGTCCCGACATCGAACTGGGTGCGCTTGATCGGCAGCGCGCCGTCGAAGGTTTCCGTCGCGCCCTGCTGCGTGACCGTCACAGGAACCGTGACCGTCTGCGACTTGCCCTTGATCGTGATCTTGCCGGTCACGTTGTACTTGTTGCCGCCGGCCGGCGCGATCGCGCTGGAGACGAAAGTCGCGGTCGGATACTTGGCGGCATCGAACCATTCCGCGCCGCGTACCTGCTTGTTGTAGTCGTCGTCGCCAAGGTCGTAGCTGCCCGTGTCGATCGTGATGTTCGCCGTGCCCGCGGTCGGCTTCGCCGGATCGAAGGCGATTTGCGCGCTGAACTTGTTGAACTTGCCGTCGGTGGGGACGTTCATCTGCTTCGAGGTGGCAATCACCGTGCTCTTGCTCACGTCCACCTGCGCCTGCGCGCCCGCGACCAGCGCAAGCGAAGCCGCCGTAGCCATCAACCAACGATTGAGTTTCACTTTCATGTGTGCCCTATTCAAACGGTTCGATCGAACAGACCGGTATTGGAAATCATAAGAACGCGATAACAATCAGCCGCCGGGAAACGCCCTGCCAACGGCCAGGAAACAATGCGGCGCGCTTATCTGTGGAACGGCAGCATGCGCCCGAGCAAGCCGTCGCGATCGACGAAATGATGCTTGAGCGCAGCGAGAACGTGCATCGCGACGAAGAACAGCAACGTGTAGTTCAACGCGATATGGACGATGCGCAGCGTCGCCTTCAGCGCCTTGTCCGGGCCGATGATCGTCGGCAGCGGCAGCACGCCGAGATAGACCACCTGAATGCCCGCCGCCGAGCTGTAGAGATAACCTGACGCGGGAATGACGAGCATCAGCAGATAGAGCAGAAAATGCGTGAGATGCGCGGCGCCCTGCTGCCAGCGCGGCATGCCATCGGGCATCGACGGCGCCTGGTGCGTCGCGCGCCAGATAAGGCGCAGCAGCGCGAGCGCGAATACCGTCACGCCGATCCACTTGTGCCATGAGAAGTACTTGAGCTTCGTCGGCGTGATGCCCGGAATGTCGGTCATGATCCAGCCGAGCCAGAAGCCGCACACGATCAACAACGCGATCAGCCAGTGCAGGCCGATCGCCGTGGCGCTGTAGCGTTGCGCCGGCGGCGTCGCCGCGATGCGAGCGGTGCTTTCCATTTTGCTTTCACCTCAAGTGTTCAATGTTGGCCGGCGCAGTCGCCGGCTGACGACAAGTATTCAAGGCCGCCATGCTACCTCAACGATAACGAATTGCCAGCGCACGCAAAATGGCCCGCACTGAGCCGGCAAACCCAGTCCCGGCGCGGGTTTGGCGGCTTTCCACAATGTTTCCGGGTCTTTGCGTGCCGCGCGTGCAACGAACTATTCCACGCGTGCAACGGTCGATGGAGGCACGACGAAGCGGCGCGACCCGCGCCGGATTCCGGCATCAAAGTATTAACGAGCGGACCAGCGATTTAATTCCGTGTGGCGCGAAGCACTCTGCGCAATCAGATAACGACTCGCCATTTGATACCATGCTGATACTTTTTGTGCTGGCCCGCTGCTTGCTAAGTCCGCTCGGAGCCGGTCCTCGCGGCGCCCGACCAACACGCTCGACCCGTCTCGGGCCTCGACCATGAACGCGAACGAACCGGATGATCTGATCGCGTGTCACGAATGCGACGCGCTCTTCCATAAACGTGCGCTGCCTCAACGCACTTCGGCGAAATGTCCGCGTTGCGGCTCGCTGCTCTATCGCAGCATCTCGTCGAACCTCGACAAAATCTGCGCGATGACGCTGGCGGCGCTCGTCACGTTCTTGATCGCGCAGGGCTTTCCCATCGTCGAACTGGAGGCGAATGGCCTCACGTCGCAGACCACGCTCATCGGCGCGATCGTCGCGCTGTGGAACGAGCAGATGGAGATCATGGCGGTTCTCGTCTTCTGTTCGACCATCCTGTTTCCGTTGTGCGAATTGCTCGCGCTGCTCTACGTGCTGCTTCCGCTGCGCTCGGGCTACGTCCCGCCGGGCTTCAACGGGCTTCTGCGCGGCATCCAGTTCGTGCGTCCGTGGGGCATGATCGAAGTCTTCATGCTCGGCGTGCTCGTCACGCTCGTGAAGATGGTCAGCATCGCGCGCGTGATTCCCGAAGCCGCGCTCTTCGCGTTCGGCGCGCTGACGCTCATGTTCGCGGTCGTCGTGAGCTTCGATCCGCGCGCGCTGTGGGACATCGCGAACACGCTCCGCCCGCGCGGCGGTACACACCCAGCCAACGGCCGCAAGCGCATTCCCTCTGAAGCGAGTCAGAAATCGTGAACGATCCGATCGATCCGGCCAATCCGGCAACCGGCGCAGAAGCCAGCGAGACTTACTACACCACGGCGTCGCGCGCGAATGTCGTGGCGTGTCACGCTTGCGGGCTCGTGCAGCCGCTCGCGTACACCGTCGAGAAGCAACGCTGCACGCGCTGCGGCGCGGCCGTGCACCGGCGCCACCCGGACAGCATCGCGCGCACCTGGGCGCTGCTCATCAGCGCGGCGATCCTCTATATCCCGGCGAATCTCTTTCCGATCATGCATACGTCGTCGATTCTCGGCTCCGAGGACGACACCATCATGAGCGGCGTCGCGCTCTTCTGGAACGACGGCGACTATCCGCTCGCCGCGGTGATTTTCGTCGCCAGCATTCTCGTGCCGATGCTCAAGCTCTTCACGCTCGCCTTTCTCACCATCAGCGTGCAGCGGCGCTCGACCTGGCGGCCGCGTCAGCGCACGACGCTCTTTCGCATCGTCGAAGGTATCGGCCGCTGGTCGATGCTCGATGTCTTCGTGATCACGCTCACCGTCGCGCTCGTGCGCTTCAAGTCGCTGGCGGTCATCACGCCGGGTCCGGGCGCGCTCGCGTTCGCATCGGTCGTCGTGCTGACGATGATCGCTTCCATGCAATTCGACCCTCGCCTCATGTGGGACAACATCGAACCGTCAGGAAAGAAATATGACTAGCGCCCAAGGTCCGAACGACCCGAAGCAGCCGGTGCCGCCCGCCGGCAATGGCGACACAGGCAAAGGCAAAGGCGGCGGCCTCCCGCCGAATCTGCCCGAGCCCGTGATCGAGCCGCGCAGCCGCTGGCTACCCTCGCTCGTGTGGCTCATTCCGCTCGTTGCGGCGCTGATCGGCGTGATTCTCGTCGTGAAGACGGTGTCGAGCCGCGGGCCGACCGTGACCATCAGCTTCGTCAGCGCGGAAGGACTCGAGCCGGGCAAGACGAAGGTGAAGTTCAAGGACGTCGATATCGGCACGGTCAAGACCATCACGCTGTCGAAAGATCATTCACGCGTGCTCGTCGATGTTCAGCTCACCAAGGAAGCCACCGATTTCGCCGTGAAGGACACGCGCTTCTGGGTCGTGCGCCCGCGCGTCGCGGCAAGCGGCGTGACCGGTCTGTCGACGCTATTGTCGGGCGCGTATATCGGCGTCGATGCGGGCAGGTCGACTGAAGACCAGACGTACTTCGTCGGCCTGGAGACGCCGCCCGCCGTCACGGGCGACCAGAAGGGCCACACCTTCACGCTGCACGGCGAGTCGCTCGGCTCCCTCGACATCGGCTCGCCGGTCTATTACCGGCGCGTGCAGGTCGGTCAGGTCGTGGCGTTCTCGCTCGACAAGGACGGCACCGGCGTCACGCTGCAGGTGTTCGTCACCGCGCCCTACGATCAGTATGTCGGCACCAATTCGCGCTGGTGGCATGCGAGTGGCGTCGATCTGCGGCTCGATTCGAGCGGCTTCACGCTCAACACGCAATCGCTCGCGACGGTCGTGCTGGGCGGCATTGCGTTCCAGACGCCGCCGAACCAGCCGCCCGGGCCGCAGGCGCAAACCAATGCGACCTTCCGGCTCGCCGGCGATGAGGCCGACGCGATGCGCGACCCCGATGGCCAGGCCGTTCATGTCGTGATGAACTTCAATCAGTCGCTGCGCGGGCTGTCGGTCGGCGCGCCGGTCGATTTCCGCGGCATCGTGCTCGGACAGGTCACGGGCATCGGCGTGCAATACGATCCGAAGTCGCATGCTTTCATGATGCCGGTCACGATCGATCTCTATCCCGATCGTCTCGGCAGGCGTGCGAAGCAGGCGCTGCCGGAGCAAGGTTCGACAGCGAGCCAGGACATGCTGCAACTGCTCGTGAATCGCGGCCTGCGCGGACAGTTGCGCACCGGCAACCTGCTGACGAGCCAGTTGTATGTCGCGCTCGACTTCTTCCCGAAGGCGGCGCCCGCGAAGGTCAATGCCAACAATGATCCGCTCGAACTGCCGACCGTGCCGAACACGCTCGACGAACTGCAACTGCAGATCGCGGACATCGCGCGCAAGATCGACAAGATTCCGTTCGACGAAATCGGCACCAATCTGAATGGCTCGCTCAAGAACGCGAACGCGCTCTTCGACCGGGTCGGCAAGGAAGTCCTGCCGGAAATGCAGGACACGCTCGCGCAAGCGAAGAAGACGTTCGGCCAGGCGCAGTCGACGCTGCAGTCGGACTCGCCGCTTCAGTCGGACGTCCATCAGGCGCTGCAGGAACTCACGCGCACGCTGCAGTCGCTCAACTCGCTCGCGGATTACCTTGAACGCCATCCGGAATCGCTCGTGCGCGGAAAATCGGGAGACAAACCATGAAGTTCGGCTCGTTGATATTGACCTTGAGCGCGGCGGCGATGCTCGCCGCCTGCGCTTCGCCGACGAGCCGTTTCTATACGCTCGGCGGCGGCGACGCGCGTCCAATGCCGACCGCGCAGGCGTCGTTCTATTTCGAGCTCGCGCCCGTCGACGTGCCGCAGCAGGTCGCCAAGAATCAATTGGTCGTGCAGACGAGTCCCGCGCAGGTGCGCGTGCTCGAAGAAGAGCGCTGGGCGTCGCTGCCCGGCGACGAAGTCCGGCGCGCGCTGTCCGCCGATCTCACGCAGCAGCTCGGCGCGATCGACGTGTACGGCACGCCGCATCCGGAGTCGGTGCCGGTGTATCGCGTGAAGGTGAACGTGCGGCGCTTCGAGTCGTGGCCAGGCTCGCAGGCGGTGATCGACGCGGTGTGGAGCGTGCGCGCCGCCGGATCGGATACGGTGCTGACGTGCCGGACCGTCGCGCAGGAACGCGTGGACGCAGGCTACGACGCGCTCGTCGACGGTCATCGCAAGGCGGTCGATGCGCTGGCCTCCGCGATCTCCGCGGGCGTGCGCAGCCTGAGTTCGCTCCCCTCGGCGACGAGCGCGCCTGCCGCGTCCGCGAAGAGCAAGAGCGGTGCGAACGTGAAGCCCGCGTCCGCGGCGGTTTTGCCGTGTCCGTCCACGAACCCCGCGACGACGGCCAGCGCGCAATGATCCATGCCGCGTCCGGCATCGTGCCGGGCGCGGCTCATGTTGTCGGCAGACGACATCGACGCTGGAAGCTATCTCTAAATATCCGATGGTGCGTGCGCGCCCGGTTAAGATCGTCGTCGCCCGCATTTCGAATCAACCGTGAAAACTAGATGATGAAACTGATCGGTTCGCATCCCAGCCCATTCGTCCGCAAAGTGCGGATCGTCATGGCGGAGAAGAAGATCGATTGCGAACTGGTGCTCGAGGACGTCTGGGCATCCGATTCGAAAATCCACGACTACAACCCGCTCGGCAAGGTGCCGTGCCTCATCCTGGACGACGGCGAAGCGGTGTTCGATTCGCGCGTCATCTGCGAGTACGTGGACACGCTTACGCCTGTCGGCAAACTGCTGCCGCAAGAGCGCCGCGAGCGCACCGAAGTGCGTTGCTGGGAAGCGCTCGCTGACGGCATGCTCGATGCCGCCGTGCTGATCCGTCTCGAAGGGGTCTTGCGCGAAGAAGCGCATCGCAGTGAAAAGTGGACGACGCGCCAGCGTCACAAGATCGAGGACGGCCTGAGCGCGATGGCGCGCGGTATCGGCTCGAAGCAGTGGTGCTCGGCGAACCGCTTCACGCTTGCGGATATCGCCTGCGGCTGTGCGCTCGGCTATCTCGACTTCCGTATGCCCGATCTGAACTGGCGCGACGCGCATCCCAATCTCGACAAGTACTACGCGCGAATCTCGCAGCGCCAGTCATTTGTGGATACCGCGCCGGTCTGATCCGGACGCGGAAGCACTTCTGCGTGCGGCGGGAGCGTCGCGGCTCTAGTTCGTCACTTCGATATCGTGTTTGCCTGGGCGGTCGGCGTGCGCGTCAGTAATGCGCATGAGCGTCGGCCCTCCGTCGCTCAGCACATCGCGGTCGCGGGAGAAGCGAAACGCGATGCCAAAACCTGCCGTCATATCTACTGCTAGATAGATTTTGAATGGCAGTAAGCCCGAATGTACGTTGACACAGGCGCTTTCTACTCGAGATAGTCCACCTTTCGCCATATCGACAGACTAAAAATCGGCGGCATCCACGAAATAGCCTTCCCGAATCAAAATCTATCTACTCAACGGTAGAAAGCCCCCCGTTAATTCAGGTGTTTCTCACAAGGTTATCCACAGCCTTGTCTACCGCCGAAATGCGTCCGCGACTTCTTCCAGTCGCGCTCGTGTCTGAAAGAGACGGCACCCAAGCAGGCTGCCCTGAAATGCGGCATACAAGGTGCGCGCGGCGGCTTCGGGTTTTCCACCGGCGTCGAGCGTATCCTGCGCTTCGCCTTCGGCGAGCACCTTCGCCAGCCAGTTCTCGTTCGCTTTATAGAATGACTGCACGGCGTGACGGACCTTCTCCGGCAGCGATTCGATGTCCGCCGCCAGCATGCCGCACAGGCAAATCCGATTACCACCGCCGATGATTCGCCCGAACAGCTTCGTGTAGCGGTCGAGTTTCTTGTCGGCGGGGGCGGAACTGTCGATCGCGTAGATCGACGACATCAGATCGGCGCTGTATGCGTTCACCGCCTCGAGCGCGAGATCTTCCTTCGTTGGAAAGTAGTAGTGGATGCTGGAGGTCTTTACGCCGACCAGTTCGGACAAGTCACGGTAGCTGAATCCGTTGTAGCCGTGCGTCATCAACAACGTCTGAGCGTGGTCCAGCAGCGCTTCCCGTACCGTGTTCTTGTCCATTTGCGGCATTCCCCTGCGTTCGATGTGCGTAATTTATCTATCGCTAGATAGACGGTCAAGCGCTTGTATCGAAAAAGGTTTTATCGGACCGATAGGCAAGAAAAAGCCCTGACCGAAGCCAGGGCTTTCGTTCGTTGCTGCCGGCGACGCTAACGCGCGGCTGCAAGCACCGCCGTTTGCGTCGCCCCTTGCCCCGCCGCCGCGTGCTCGATGATGCCACCGCCCAGACACACGTCGCCCTGATAGAGCACGGCGGATTGCCCCGGCGTGACGGCCCATTGCGCGTCGTCGAAATGCAGCGCGAAGCGGCCGTCGTCTGCGTTCGCAAAGCGGCACGCCGCGTCCTGCTGCCGATAGCGCGTCTTCGCCCCGCACGCCACACCCTCGTCAGGCGCGAAACCCGCGACCCAGCTTGTATTGCCCGCGACGAGCGTCGGCGACAGAAGCCACGGATGGTCGTGACCCTGCACCACATAGAGCGTGTTCGTCGCCATGTCCTTGCCGGCGACGAACCACGGCTCGCCGCTGCCCTCCTTCGCGCCGCCGATGCCGATGCCCTTGCGCTGCCCGAACGTATAGAACGCGAGCCCGATATGTTCGCCGACGATCTTCCCGTCGGCCGTCTTCATCGGACCGGGCTTCGTCGGCAGGTAGCGGTTCAGGAATTCGCGGAACGGCCGTTCGCCGATGAAGCAGATGCCGGTCGAATCCTTTTTCTTCGCGTTCGGCAGGCCGATTTGCGCAGCGATCTCGCGCACTTTCGTCTTCGGGATTTCGCCGAGCGGGAACAGCGTCTTCGACAGTTGCGCCTGATTCAGCCGATGCAGGAAATACGACTGATCCTTGGTCGAATCCGTGGCCTTGAGCAACTGGAAGAGGCCGTTGTGCTCGCGCACTCGCGCGTAATGGCCCGTCGCGATGGTCTGCGCGCCGAGCGACATCGCGTGATCGAGGAACGCCTTGAACTTGATTTCCGCATTGCATAGCACGTCCGGGTTCGGCGTGCGGCCCGCCGAATATTCGCGCAGAAACTCCGCGAACACACGGTCCTTGTACTCGGCGGCGAAGTTGACCGCCTCGACATCGATGCCGATCAGATCCGCGACCGACACCACGTCGATCCAGTCCTGGCGGGTCGAGCAATATTCGCCGTCGTCATCGTCTTCCCAGTTCTTCATGAAGAGGCCGACGACGTCGTAGCCTTGTTCCTTCAGAAGCCATGCCGTCACGGACGAATCCACGCCGCCCGACATGCCCACTACCACTTTTCGCTTGCTCATAGGGATATCACGCCCGCACCACCGGCGCGACCGAATGCGTATGAATGAAATCGAGCGGCACGCGCCGCCCGCATAAATAGTCGTCGACACACTTCATCACGAGCGGCGTCCGGTGCCGGTCGGCGGACGCGCGCAGCTCCTCGGCGGTGAGCCACATCGCGCGCACGATGCCTTGATCGAGAGAACGATCGGCCTCTTCACCCAACGACTTGCCGCAGAACGTGAAACGCAGATACGTGACATCGCGCCCCGGTCGCGCGAAGTGCGTCATATAGGCGCCGACGAGCGCCTCGGGCTCGAATCGATGCGCCGTTTCTTCGAGCGTCTCGCGGATTACCGCTTCGACGAGCGTTTCGCCCGCTTCGAGGTGACCGGCCGGTTGGTTGATCCGCAAACCTGCGGACGTGTGCTCTTCGATGACGAGAAAGCGTCCGTCTCGCTCGACGATCGCCGCCACCGTAACGTGGGGGGCCCAAGTATCTGATTTCATGGTGAGATATTTTACCGTCCCGGCGACGTTCCCGCGCGCCCTGTCCTAAGGGTAAGCGCTGACGCTCGACGGGTGGAACGAGTGCCGGATCGGATTCTTGCGCGTGCCATCTTCGGTTACAGTTGCGATAGCCGTCCGTTCCAGCATTTGAATAACAACTCAGCCTTAAGCCTTCCTAACCCTTCCCCGGGGTGACGATGGCAACAAAGACAGGAGGATTTGAAGATGCACATCGGAGTGCCTGCTGAAACGCGGGCGAACGAGGCGCGCGTCGCCGCTACGCCCGAAACGGTCAAAAAGCTCGTCACGCAAGGACATCGCGTTTCTGTCCAGAGCGGCGCGGGCTTGCCGGCAAGCTATATCGACGATGCCTTCGCGCAAGCGGGCGCGGATCTCGTCGATGCGGCCACGGCCTTTTCCGCCGAAATCGTCCTCAAGGTGCAGTCACCGAGCGAAAGCGAACTGGCGATGCTCAAGCCGGGCGCCGTGCTCGTCGGCATGCTCGATCCCTTCAATACGGAAAACACCGCGCGGCTCGCGTCGTCGGGCGTCACCGCGTTCGCGCTCGAAGCCGCGCCGCGCACGACGCGCGCGCAGAGTCTCGACGTGCTGTCGTCGCAGGCGAACATCGCCGGGTACAAGGCGGTGCTGATGGCTTGCCAGTATTACCAGCGCTTCATGCCGATGCTCATGACCGCTGCCGGCACCGTCAAAGCCGCGCGCGTGCTCGTGCTCGGCGCGGGCGTCGCGGGCCTGCAGGCGATCGCCACGGCCAAGCGTCTCGGCGCGGTCGTCGAAGCCTCCGATGTGCGTCCGGCCGTGAAGGAGCAGATCGAGTCGCTCGGCGCGAAGTTCGTCGACGTGCCCTTCGAAACAGACGAGGAGCGCGAAGCGGCGGTCGGCGTCGGCGGCTACGCGCGTCCGATGCCGCCAAGCTGGCTCGCGCGGCAATCGGCGCAGGTGCATGAGCGTGCGAAAGCGGCGGATATCGTCATCTCGACGGCGCTGATTCCCGGCCGTCCGGCGCCGACGCTGATCTCGGTGGAAACGGTCAAGCACATGAAGCCAGGCTCCGTGATCATCGATCTCGCCGCGGGTCGCGGAGCCGAGTTCGAAGGCAAGAAAGGCGGCAACTGTCCGCTCACCGAAGTGGATCAGGTGGTGATGAAGCACGGCGTGCATATCGTCGGCCACACGAACCTCGCTTCGATGGTCGCCGCCGATGCCTCCGCGCTCTATGCCCGCAATCTTCTGGACTTCCTGAAACTGATCCTCACCAAGGAAGGCACGCTCAACATCGACCTCGCGGACGACATCGTCGCGGCCACGCTCCAGTGCCGCGACGGACAAGTCACGCGTCCGGCCGCTTAACGCCGATACGGAGACGCACATGGATGTCATCAATCACACGGTGATCAATCTCATCATCTTCGTGCTGGCCATTTACGTCGGCTATCACGTCGTGTGGAACGTCACTCCTGCGCTGCATACGCCGCTCATGGCCGTGACCAATGCGATTTCGGCGATCGTCATCGTCGGCGCGATGCTCGCGGTCGGCCTCACGGTCGGCGTGGCGGGCAAGTTCTTCGGCACGCTCGCCGTGCTGCTCGCGGCGGTGAACGTGTTCGGCGGCTTTCTCGTCACACGGCGAATGCTGGAGATGTTCAAGAAGAAGGAACCGAAGAAGATCGTCAGCAAGGAGGGCGCGTAAATGAGCCTGAACGTCGTCACTCTCCTGTATCTCGTCGCCTCGGTGTGTTTCATCCAGGCGCTGAAAGGCTTGTCCAATCCGAAGACCGCGCGCATCGGCAATACGTTCGGCATGGCGGGCATGGCGATCGCCATTCTCACCACGCTCGCGCTGATCGTGAAACAGGCGGCTTATCTCGAAGCCAATCTGGCGCTCGGGCTGTCGCTGTTGTTCGTCGCGCTGATCGTCGGCGGCGGTGCGGGCGCGTACATCGCGGCGAAAGTCGAGATGACGAAGATGCCCGAGCTCGTCGCGGCGATGCACTCGCTGATCGGTCTCGCGGCGGTGTGTATCGCGTATGGCGTGGTGGCCGAACCTGCCGCGTTCGGACTGGCCCCGCTCGGTGAGCCGATTCCCTATGGCAATCGCGTCGAGTTGTTCATCGGCACGTTCGTCGGGGCGATCACGTTCTCGGGCTCGGTCATCGCGTTCGGGAAACTGTCGGGCAAGTACAAGTTCCGGCTGTTTCAGGGCGCGCCGGTCACCTATTCGGGACAGCATCTGATCAACCTGCTGCTCGCCATCGCGATGGTCGGCTTCGGCGTGATCTTCATGCTCACCGAGTCGTGGCTGCCGTTCGTCGTCATGACGCTGATCGCGTTCGCACTCGGCGTGCTGATCATCATTCCGATCGGCGGCGCGGACATGCCGGTGGTCGTGTCGATGCTGAACTCGTACTCGGGCTGGGCGGCGGCGGGCATCGGCTTCTCGCTGAACAATCCGATGCTGATCATCGCGGGGTCGCTGGTGGGTTCGTCGGGTGCGATTCTGTCGTACATCATGTGCCGCGCGATGAACCGGTCGTTCTTCAACGTGATTCTCGGCGGGTTCGGCGGCGAAGCCGGCGGCGCGGCCGCGGGCGGCTCGACGGAGCAACGTCCGGTGAAGTCCGGTTCCGCCGACGATGCCGCGTTCATGCTCGGTAACGCGGAAAGCGTGGTGATCGTGCCGGGTTATGGTCTTGCCGTCGCGCGCGCGCAGCACGCGTTGAAGGAGCTGACCGACAAGCTGGTCGAAAAAGGCATCGATGTGCGCTACGCGATTCACCCGGTCGCGGGGCGCATGCCGGGGCACATGAACGTGCTGCTGGCGGAAGCCGAAGTGCCGTACGAAATGGTGCAGGAGATGGAGGACATCAACAGCGAGTTCGGTCAGACGGACGTGGTGCTCGTGCTCGGGGCGAACGACGTGGTGAATCCCGCCGCGAAAAACGATCCGAAGTCGCCGATCGCAGGGATGCCCATTCTCGAAGCGTACAAGGCACGGACGATCATCGTGAACAAGCGCTCGATGGCGGCGGGTTATGCCGGACTCGACAACGAACTGTTCTATATGGACAAGACGATGATGGTGTTCGGGGATGCGAAGAAGGTGGTTGAGGACATGATGAAGGCGGTCGAATAACGACGAGTGCAGCCTGGCAGCCGCAGCGCGGCTGCCAGGACAAGAAGGCGCGTAATCAATCTGCTGCGCGCCAGTGATCGGGATTGCCCTTGTCGGTTTGTCTCACGCGCGCGACCAGCGGTTTATAGCCGTTGGCGCGCGCAGCTTTTATCGCATCAGCCTGGGTTCGGTAGTCGACGGTGGTCAGCCGTTGCGTGGCTGAGAGCTCGAGTACGTAGCCTTCGATTGCCCCGTCGCGATGTTTCGGAAGTGGTTCAACGTACACGTTCGGCATGGAATCTCCTTTGATTGGCAGGTTCGCCAAGTCAGACTCTGGAGATCCGGCTGACGTAGCAACAGGCGAATAGTCCCAATTCGGACGAGCGGAAACGACCGGCCAACGGTTCGTACCCGACGCCATCGCGAAAGGCGCGGGTTTGTTTGCAAAGAGCGACGACGTCCTGGGCCGGTGAAGCACGCGCGTACAATACCGCCTTTCAACGTCCCTCAAAGCAGCTCATGTCCTCCCCACTCTTCGACTGGTTTGTCCCCTGCCCGCGCGGTCTCGAAGCGCCGCTCGCCGCCGAGCTTTCGGAGATCGGCGAGCGTCATGTGGCGAGCGCGCCGCTGTCGGGCGGCGGATCGCTGGTCGTCGGCGCACAAGTGCCCGGCGGCGTGCATTTCCGGGGCGGCTGGGTCGCGGGCATGGCGGCAAACCTGCATTCGCGCATCGCGAGCCGGGTGCTTCTAAAGGTCGCGCAAGGCCCGTATCGCAGCGAGCAAGACATCTACGAACTCACGCATCGGCAACGCTGGGAGCAATGGTTCACGCCCAGCCAGACGATGCGCGTCGACCTCACCGCGATCAAATCGCCGGTGAAGAGCCTCGAATTCACGACGCTGCGCGTCAAGGACGCCGTCTGCGACCGCCTGCGCGATGTCGCCGGCGCGCGTCCGAGCATCGACACCGCGCAGCCCGACGTTCGCGTGTTCGCGTTCCTCACGGTGAACGAGTGCACGCTCTATCTCGACACCTCCGGCGAACCGCTCTTCAAGCGCGGCTGGCGCCTGGACAAGGGCGCCGCGCCGCTGCGCGAAAATCTCGCGGCTGGCATCCTGCGCCTCACCGGCTGGACGCCCGGCACGCCGCTCTTCGATCCGATGTGCGGCAGCGGCACCTTCCTCGCCGAAGCGGCGCAGACCGCGCTCAACATCGCGCCGGGCAACGATCGGCGTTTCGGCTTCGAAAAGCTCAAGCCGTTTCATCCGGGCATGTGGCAGAAGCTGAAGACGGCCGCCCTCGAACAGCGCCGCGCCGCGCGCGCCACGCAAGCCGAGCTGAACATCTTCGGCAGTGACATCTCCGGCGACATGCTCGAAAAGGCGCGCGCGAACCTGAGCCGCGCGGGCATTACCGATTTGTCGCTCAAGCAGGTCGACGCCCGCAACATGGTCCCGCCCACCGACGCCCCGGGCATCCTCATCGCCAATCCGCCCTACGGCGAGCGGATAGAAGTGCGCGGGCGCGGACCGCGCGGCGAGATCCGCGATACGGCGCGCTCGCGCCGCGAGGACGACGACGCGTTTGCACGCGCACAGCCCGATCCGGCCGACACGGAATTCTTCGTCTCGTTCGGCAACGCGCTCAAGCAGCGCTTTCCCGGCTGGCGGGCGTACGTGCTCACATCCGACCGCAAATTGCCGGGCCTCTTGCGGCTGCGCGAATCGACCAAGACGCCGCTTTTCAATGGCGCGCTCGAATGCCGCCTGTTCCGCTTCGATCTGATCGCGGGCAGCGTGCGCAATCGTCCTGCTGGCGAATGAGCCGCGCCGCCGTATGCGCTGCCTTCGAAACAAGTATGCAGCGGCGGCACACGTGAAGCCATTCGGCCGAATGGCATAGGCAGATTGCACGAATCGCACGCCTCCCGCCGACGATCGCGAGAAGGCATGCGCTGCCACGTCCGGGCGATACTGCATCGTCCCGGATGCGTTTCGGCCTATGCCGAATGGCCAGGTGCCGTGATCGCGAAGCCGGCGCTACAATCGGCGCATGAACTCACCGACCGAACTCGCCAGTCCCATCGCCGTCGATATTTACCGCGCGCGTCGCGAGCGCGTGCTCGCCGCGCTGCGTGCGCGAGGCGGCGGCGTGGCCATCGTCCCCACCGCGCCGGAAGTCATGCGCAACCGGGACACGGACTACCCTTTCCGGCACGACAGCTACTTCTACTATCTGACAGGCTTCAACGAACCCGAGGCGACGCTCGTGCTGAACGCGAGCGCGAAGGACGGCGAGCCCGCGTCGATTCTCTTCTGCCGCGAGAAAAACGCGGAACGCGAAACGTGGGAAGGCTTTCGTTTCGGCCCAGAAGCCGCGCGCGACGCCTTCGGCTTCGATGCCGCATTCCCCGTCAGCGCGCTCGACGAGGAAATGCCCCGGCTGATCGCCGACAAGCCCGCGCTGCACTACGCGCTCGGCACGTCGGCGGACCTCGATGCGCAAGTGCGCGACTGGCTCGCCGCTGTGCGCGCGCAAGGTCGTACCGGCGTGCGCGCACCCGCCCGCGCGGAAAATGTGCTGCCCATCCTCGACGAGATGCGCCTCGTGAAAGACGTGCACGAAATCGCCATCATGCGCCGCGCGGCGTCGATTTCGGCCGAAGCGCACCGCCGCGCGATGCGCGCATGCCGCCCCGGCATGCGCGAGTACGAGATCGAAGCCGAGTTGCTTTACACGTTTCGCCGGCACGGCGCGCAGGCGCCTGCATACGGATCGATCGTCGCGGCGGGCGCGAACGCCTGCGTGCTGCACTATCCGGCGGGCAACGCAATCGCCCGCGACGGTGACCTGATCCTCATCGACGCCGCGTGCGAACTCGACGGCTACGCCTCCGACATCACGCGCACATTCCCCGCAAGCGGCCGCTTCACGCCCGCGCAGCGCGAGCTCTACGACATCGTGCTCGCGGCCCAGGCGGCAGCCGTCGATGCGACGCGCCCCGGCGTGAGCTTCGACGCGCCGCATCAGGCGGCGTTGAAAGTGCTGTCGCAAGGCTTGCTCGATACCGGCATCCTCGACAAGACAAAGTTCGCAAGCCTCGACGATGTCCTCGCGCAACGCGCCTACGCGCGCTTTTACATGCATCGCACGGGACACTGGATCGGCATGGACGTACACGACGCGGGCGAATACCGCGAGGCCGACGGTCCGCTCGACGAGCAAGGCGCGCGGCCCTGGCGCACGCTGGCGCCCGGCATGGCGCTCACGATCGAACCGGGTCTCTACGTGCGCGCCGCCGAAGACGTGCCGGAACAGTACTGGAACATTGGCATCCGCATCGAGGACGACGCGGTCATCACGGAAAGCGGCTGCGAGTTGATCACGCGCGAGGTGCCCGTCGCGGCCGACGAGATCGAAGCGCTGATGCGCGATTCAAACGCAAACTGACCATGAGCGACGTGCAAGGCATCGAACCGCATTTCGACTACGACATCGCCATCGTCGGCGCGGGGCCGGTCGGGCTCGCGCTCGCCGGCTGGCTCGCGCGGCGCAGCGCCACGTCGCGCCTGTCCATCGCGCTGATCGACGCGCGCACGCCCGAAGCAGCCGCCAACGATCCGCGCTCGCTCGCGCTGTCGCACGGCAGCCGCGTGATGCTCCAGCCGCTCGGCTTTCCCGGTGACGCCACGCCGATCCGCCGCATTCACGTGTCGCAGCGCGGGCACTTCGGCCGCACGCTGATCGAGCACGACGAGCATGAGCTGCCCGAACTGGGCTACGTGGTGCGTTACGGCTCGCTCGTCGGCGCGCTTGCCGATGCGGTGCGCGCGACCAAGGTCCACTGGCTCACCGATACCTCGGCACTCGCGCCGCTGCAGGATCACGACGGCGTCACACTGCCGCTGCAGTCGTCCAGCGGCGAGCGCACGATCCGTGCGAAGGTGCTCGTGAATGCCGAAGGCGGTCTTTATCAGAAGAGCGATGTGACCGCGCCCGGCGAGCGCCGCGCGCGGGATTACGGGCAAACGGCCATCGTCGGCACGGTAAGCGTCTCGGATCCGCGCGCGAACGTCGCGTGGGAACGCTTCACCGGCGAAGGACCGATCGCGCTTTTGCCCTGTGGCGGTCAGCGTCACGCGGACTACTCGCTCGTCTGGTGCTGCACGCCCGACGAAGCCGCGCGCCGCATGCAGCTCGACGACGACACTTTCCTCGCCGAACTGGGCGCCGCTTTCGGCTCGCGCATGGGCCGCTTCACGCGCATCGCGTCGCGTGCGGCGTTCCCGCTCGGCCTGACCGCGCTCGATGGGCTCGTCGACCGGCGCACCGTCGCCATCGGCAATGCCGCGCAGACGCTGCATCCAGTCGCGGGTCAGGGCCTGAATCTCGGCTTGCGCGACGCGCTCGCGCTTACCGACGCCCTGTCCGCCGACGGCCCGCGCCCGCTCGCGCTCGCCCGCTTCGCGCAGCGCCGCACGCTCGACCGGCGCCTGACGATCGGCGCGACCGACACCCTCGCGCGCATTTTCACGGTCGATTTCCCGCCGTTCGCCGCCGTGCGCGGTCTCGCCCTCACCGCGCTCGAGTTCCTCCCGCCGGTGAAATCCGCGCTCGCCCGGCAGATGATGTTCGGCCAACGGCGCTGACCCGGCACGGAATATGGCAACCGTCTGCGCTAAGCCGTGGGAGTTATCCTCTATGAGCGCCCGTTCTTTCATAGAAGATTTAAAGACTTGCAGACGATTGCTCTTAATTTCAGCACGCTCTTCGCGTTAAAATAGCCGTTTCCCTTCAGCAACGTTGCATCCGCCAGACGCGGCTCTTGCCGAGATCATCAGCGCGGATCGTTCAGCCTTCATGCTCACCATCGGTTCACACGTTCTGCGCAATAACCTGTTCGTCGCTCCGATGGCAGGCGTCACCGACCGCCCGTTCCGGCAGCTCTGCAAACGCATGGGCGCTGGCTACGCGGTGTCGGAGATGGTCGCCTCGAACGCGCAGTTGTGGAAAAGCGAAAAGACCATGCGCCGCGCGAACCACGCCGGCGAGGTCGAGCCGATCTCGGTGCAGATTGCCGGCGCCGATCCGCAGATGCTGGCCGAGGCCGCGCGCCACAACGTCGCGAACGGCGCGCAGATCATCGACATCAACATGGGCTGTCCGGCGAAGAAGGTGTGCAACGTCGCGGCGGGGTCGGCGCTGCTGCAGAACGAGCCGCTCGTCGCGCGCATCGTGGAAGCCGTGGTGCAGGCGGTCGGCGTGGGTCCGGGCGCCGTGCCCGTGACGCTCAAGATTCGCACGGGGTGGAATCGCGAAAACAAGAATGCGCTGACCATTGCGCGGATCGCGCAGGACGCGGGCATTTCGATGCTCACCGTCCACGGCCGCACGCGCGCCGATCTCTACAAGGGCGACGCGGAGTATGAAACCATCGCGGCCGTGAAGGCATCGGTGACGATTCCCGTCGTCGCGAACGGCGACATCACGACGCCCGAAAAAGCGCGCGACGTGCTCGCCGCGACCGGCGCCGACGCCATCATGATCGGCCGCGCGGCGCAGGGGCGTCCGTGGCTGTTTCGCGAGATCGAACATTTCCTGACGACCGGCGAGCGCCTGCCGCCGCCGCGCATCGACGAGATCCAGCAGGTGATGAACGAACACCTCGAAGATCACTACGCCTTTTATGGGGAATTCACCGGCGTACGGACTGCGCGCAAGCATATCGGCTGGTACACTCGCGGCCTTTCCGGCGCCAACACCTTCCGGCACCGGATGAATACGCTGGACACGACCAAAGAACAATTGCTCGCTGTCAACGAATTCTTTGACGCGCAAAAGGCGTTGTCGGACCGCCTCGTCTATGTGGACGAGTCCGGTGACGCCGAAGACGCGGAAGGGGAAGAATCGTGCGGCGGGCTCAACAACACGACAGACCGACTGATTGCCGCATGAGCAGACATAACATCGAACAATGCGTCCGCCAGAGCCTCGACAACTACTTCCAGGATCTGGACGGCTCCAACCCGCACGACGTCTACGACATGGTGATTTCGTGCGTGGAAAAACCAATGCTCGAAGTGGTGCTCGAGCAGGCGGGCGGGAACCAATCGCTCGCGGCCGAGTATCTCGGCATCAACCGCAACACGTTACGCAAGAAGCTTCAGCAGCACGGATTGATTTGATTCATCGGACTGAGGCGCGCGCCTTGGTCCGGCCTGGTTTCCCTTTTCGGTTTCAGTGTTCATCATGATCAAGCAAGCGCTCCTTTCCGTTTCCGACAAATCCGGCATCGTCGATTTCGCCAAATCGCTGTCGGCGCTCGGCGTCAAGCTCCTCTCGACCGGCGGCACCGCGAAACTGCTCGCCGACGCGTGCCTGCCCGTGACCGAGGTCGCCGACTACACCGGCTTTCCGGAGATGCTCGACGGGCGGGTGAAGACGCTGCATCCGAAAGTGCATGGCGGGATTCTCGCGCGCCGCGACCTGCCCGAGCACATGGCCGCGCTCGAGAAACACGATATCCCGACCATCGACCTGCTGGTCGTCAATCTGTATCCGTTCGTGCAGACGGTGTCGAAGGAAGAATGCTCGCTGGAAGACGCGATCGAGAACATCGATATCGGCGGCCCGACCATGCTGCGCTCCGCGGCGAAGAATCATCGCGACGTGACGGTCGTCGTCGATCCGGCCGATTACGCCGCCGTGCTCGACGAAATGCGCGCGAACAATAACGCCGTCGGCTACAAGACGAACTTCCGTCTCGCGACGAAGGTGTTTGCGCACACCGCGCAATACGATGGCGCGATCACGAACTATCTGACGAGCCTCACGGAAGAGCTGCAGCATTCGAGCCGCAACACGTATCCGGCCACCTTCAACATGGCGTTCGAGAAGGTTCAGGACCTGCGCTACGGCGAGAATCCGCATCAGAGCGCGGCGTTCTATCGCGACCTTTCGGTGCCCGCAGGCGCGCTCGCGAATTATGAGCAGTTGCAGGGCAAGGAACTGTCGTACAACAACATCGCCGATTCGGACGCCGCGTGGGAATGCGTGAATACGTTCGATGCGCCCGCCTGCGTCATCATCAAGCACGCGAATCCTTGCGGCGTGGCGGTGGGCGCGAACGCCGCCGACGCGTATTCGAAGGCGTTCCAGACGGATCCGACCTCCGCATTCGGCGGCATCATCGCGTTCAATCGCGAAGTCGATGAAGCCGCGGCGCAAGCGGTCGCGAAGCAGTTCGTCGAAGTGCTGATCGCACCGTCGTTCAGCGAGGCGGCGCGCGCCGTGTTCGCGGCGAAGCAGAACGTGCGCCTGTTGCAGATCGCACTCGGGGACGGTCACAACACGTTCGACCTGAAGCGCGTCGGCGGCGGCCTGCTCGTGCAATCGCTCGATGCGAAGAACGTCCAGCCGCACGAACTGCGCGTCGTGACGAAGCGCCACCCGACGCCGAAGGAAATGGACGACCTGATGTTCGCGTGGCGCGTCGCGAAGTACGTCAAGTCGAATGCCATCGTGTTCTGCGGCGGCGGCATGACGCTCGGCGTCGGCGCGGGCCAGATGAGCCGCGTGGATTCGGCGCGCATCGCGGGCATCAAGGCGCAGAACGCCGGTCTGACGCTGAACGGCTCGGCAGTGGCCTCCGATGCATTCTTCCCGTTCCGTGACGGCCTCGACGTCGTCGTGAACGCGGGCGCGACCTGCGTGATCCAGCCGGGCGGCTCCATGCGCGACGACGAAGTGATCGCCGCCGCCGATGAGCACAATGTCGCGATGATCGTCACCGGCACGCGTCATTTCCGCCATTAATCTCGCCCGCTTCATTTAAGATTGGCCTGTTTGCGCTTCGAGAGCGCAAGCAGGCCTTTTTGATTTGGACTACGCGCATCGCGAACGAATGAGAATCCTCGGCATCGACCCCGGCCTGCGTGTGACGGGCTTCGGCATCATCGACAAGACGGGGCACACGCTCACTTACGTCACGAGCGGCGTCATCAAGACGGCCGATGCCGACTTGCCTTCGCGCCTGAACACCATCTTCAGCGGTATCTCGACGCTCATCACGCAGCACAATCCGGATCAGGCCGCGATCGAAAAGGTCTTCGTCAACGTGAATCCGCAATCGACCCTGTTGCTCGGCCAGGCCCGCGGCGCGGCCATTTGCGGGCTCGTCGCGAGTGGCGTGCCGGTGGCGGAGTACACGGCGTTGCAGTTGAAGCAGGCCGTCGTCGGCTACGGACGCGCGACGAAGGAACAGATGCAGCAGATGGTCGTGCGGCTCCTCAGCCTCTCCGGCGTGCCAGGCACCGACGCCGCCGACGCGCTCGGCATGGCCATCTGCCACGCGCACGGCGGCACGGGCCTCGCGGCGTTGGGCGGCATCGCGCCGGGGCTTGCGAAGAAAGGCTTGCGCGTGCGGCGCGGTCGTCTCATCGGCTAATAACACTTCTTCTGGTTCAAACACATGATCGGTCGCATCGCCGGCGTTCTGCTGGAAAAAAATCCGCCGCACTTGCTCGTCGATTGCGGCGGCGTCGGCTACGAAATCGACGTGCCGATGAGCACCTTCTATAACCTGCCGAATGCCGGCGAAAAAGTCGTGCTGCTCACCCAGCTGATCGTGCGCGAAGATGCGCATCTGCTGTACGGCTTTCTCACCGCGCAGGAGCGCTCGACGTTCCGCGAGTTGCTGAAAATAAGCGGCATCGGCGCGCGGATGGCCTTGGCGGTGCTTTCGGGCATGAGCGTGCACGAGCTCTCGCAGACGGTGACGACGCAAGACGCCGCGCGCCTCACGCGCGTGCCCGGCATCGGCAAGAAGACGGCGGAACGGCTGCTGCTCGAACTGAAAGGCAAGCTCGGCGCGGATCTCGGCGCGATTGCGGGGACGGTTTCCCAGTCGGATCACGCGTCCGATATCCTCAACGCGCTGCTCGCGCTCGGCTATTCCGAGAAGGAAGCGCTCGCCGCCGTCAAGAATGTGCCGGCGGGAACGGGGGTGTCCGAGGGTATCAAGCTGGCGCTGAAGGCACTTTCGAAGGCGTGACGGCCTGGCCCATTCGGCCGATTCCCCGCGAGAAGCCTAGCTGTACAATCGACCCATGATCGAAACCGACAAACTCGCCGCCGAACGCGTCATCTCGGCTACGCCCGTCTCGCCGAACGAAGAAGCGTTCGAGCGCGCGCTGCGCCCGCACAAGCTCGACGAGTACATCGGGCAGGAAAAGGCGCGCGGTCAGCTCGAAATCTTCATCGAAGCGGCCAAGCGGCGCTCCGAAGCGCTCGATCACGTACTGCTGTTCGGGCCGCCGGGTCTCGGCAAGACGACGCTCGCGCATATCATCGCGCGGGAAATGGGTGTGAATTTGCGGCAGACGTCGGGCCCGGTGCTCGAACGCGCGGGCGATCTCGCCGCGCTTCTCACGAATCTCGAAGCGAACGACGTGCTGTTCATCGACGAAATTCATCGGCTTTCACCCGTCGTCGAGGAAATCCTGTATCCGGCACTCGAGGATTATCAGATCGACATCATGATCGGCGAAGGACCGGCCGCGCGCAGCGTGAAGCTGGATCTGCAGCCGTTCACGCTCGTCGGCGCGACCACGCGCGCGGGCATGCTGACGAATCCGCTGCGCGACCGCTTCGGCATCGTGTCGCGGCTGGAGTTTTATAACGCGAGCGAACTGGCGCGCATCGTGTCGCGGTCGGCGTCTTTGTTGAAGGCGGAGATCGTACCCGAAGGCGCGCTGGAAATTGCCAAGCGCTCCCGTGGCACGCCGCGGATTGCGAACCGCCTGCTGCGCCGGGTGCGCGACTACGCCGAGGTGAAAGCGGACGGCGTGATTTCCGCCGATGTCGCGGACCGCGCGCTAAAGATGCTCGACGTCGATCCCGTCGGCTTCGATCTGATGGACCGCAAGCTGCTCGAAGCGATCCTGCACAAGTTCGATGGCGGGCCGGTCGGCGTGGACAATCTCGCCGCGGCAATCGGCGAGGAGCGCGATACGATCGAGGACGTGCTCGAACCGTATCTGATCCAGCAAGGCTTCCTGCAGCGCACGCCGCGCGGACGCGTCGCGACCATGCTCACGTATCGGCACTTCGGCATCGCTGCGCCGGATGCCGGGCCGATTCGGGATCTTTGGGATACGAGCAACGGCTAGGCGCGCTTGCGCAAGCTGTCGTCGTCAGTGTCCGTCGACAGATGCGCGACATCTCCCCACGACACGACCCTCGCCCCGCCATCCTGATAATCCACGATATTGACGCTGCAATTGAGCAGCGGCCAGTTGCGCGGTTCATGGAGCGACAGCTTCATCGCGAATCGATAGATGCAATCGAGCACGCCGCCATGCGCGACGACCGCGATACATCCGTCCGGATGCGCGGCAACGATCGGTTCCATCGCATGCACGACGCGGTGATAAAACACGCGCTGCGACTCACCATCGCCGGGCGGTGAAAAACCGGGATCGCGTGTCTGCCATTCGACGTATTCAGCGGGAAACCTGTCGCTGATCTCGTCGCTGTCATGGCCTTGGAACGCGCCGTAGAACCGCTCACGCAACTTTTCCGACAAGCGCAACTCGAGCCCGAGCGCATCCGCGAATGGACGCGCCGTCTGCTGCGCGCGTTGCAGATCGCTCGAATAGACCGCATCGATCCCGCCTTCTCGAGCCAGGCGTTCTCCGAGCTGTTCGGCTTGCAGGAAGCCGTGCTCGGACAACGGAATATCGATATGCCCTTGAATGCGCTTGATGCGATTCCAGTCGGTTTCGCCGTGCCGGATGAAGAGTACCCGAGTCGTCATGGACGTACCTGAAGCCAGAAAGTAACCGGCCCGTCATTGACGAGCGACACCTGCATCTCCGCGCCGAATTCGCCCGTTTCGACGATCGGATGCTTCGCGCGTGCCTGCTCGACGAAGTAATCGAAGAGCCGCTTGCCTTCGTCGGGCGGAGCGGCAGGCGTGAAGCTCGGGCGCAAGCCGCTCGACGTATCGGCGGCAAGCGTGAATTGCGAGACCAGCAAGACGCCGCCCGCGCGGCCCGCGCCATCCATGTTCGAGACGGACAGGTTCATCTTGCCGGCGGCGTCGCTGAACACCCGGTACGCGAGCATCTTGGCGAGCAGCTTGTCGGCTGCTGCTTCGTTGTCGCCGCGCTCGGCGCAGACCAGCGCGAGCAAGCCCGCGTCGATCGCACCGGTCACGCGCTCGCCCACGCGGACATCGGCGCGCTTCACACGCTGAATGAGCGCGATCATCGGCTCAAGCGGTCAGCGTGACGCGTGCGAAACGGCGCTTGCCCACCTGCACCACGAACTCGCCCGCCTCGATCTTCAGGCCCTTGTCGGAGACGGTCGCGCCGTCGATCTTCACGCCGCCCTGCTCGATATTGCGCAGCGCCTCGCTCGTCGACGGCACGAGGCCCGCCTGCTTCAGCAACTGGCCGATCGCGATTGGGGCGCCCGCGAGCGTCACCGTCGGAATGTCGTCCGGAACGCCACCCTTCGCGCGATGGTTGAAGTCGTCGAGCGCGCGCTGTGCGTCCGCCGACGAGTGGAAGCGCGCAACGATCTCCTGCGCGAGCATCACCTTGAAGTCACGCGGGTTGCGGCCGCCTTCGGCCTCCTTCTTGAAGCCCGCAATCTCATCGATGCTGCGGAACGACAGCAGCTCGAAGTAGCGCCACATGAGCACGTCCGAAATGCTCATCAGCTTGCCGAACATCTCGGTCGGCTTCTCGCTGATGCCGACGTAATTGTTCTTCGACTTCGACATCTTCTCGACGCCGTCGAGGCCTTCGAGCAGCGGCATCGTCAGGATGCACTGCTGTTCCTGGCCGTATTGCTTCTGCAATTCACGGCCGACGAGCAGGTTGAACTTCTGATCCGTGCCGCCGAGCTCGAGATCCGCGTTCAGCGCGACGGAGTCGTAGCCCTGCATCAGCGGGTACAGAAATTCATGGATCGAAATCGGCACGCCGCTTTGGAAGCGCTTCGTGAAGTCCTCGCGCTCGAGAATGCGCGCCACCGTGTAGCGCGACGCGAGCTTGATCATGCCGTCGGCGCCGAGCGGCATCGACCATTCGCTGTTGTAGCGGATTTCGGTCTTCTCGCGATCCAGCACGAGCGCAGCCTGCTCGAAATACGTCTTCGCGTTGTTTTCGATCTGCTCGCGCGTGAGCGGCGGGCGCGTCGCGTTGCGGCCGGACGGATCGCCGATCAGCGAAGTGAAATCGCCGATCAGGAAAATGACCTGATGGCCGAGATCCTGCAACTGGCGCATCTTGTTCAGCACGACCGTATGGCCGATGTGGATGTCGGGCGCGGTCGGGTCGAGACCGAGCTTGATGCGCAGCGGCTTGCCCGTCGCGGCGCTTCTTGCGAGCTTCTGCGCGAATTCGTCTTCGATCAGCAATTCGTCGCAGCCACGCTTCGCGATGGCGAGCGCGTTTTTCACATCGTCGGTGATCGGAAAGCTCTGCGCGGCGGCGGGCGCGGAAGAAGCGTTGGAATCTGTGGTCATGCTTGCGGCTTGTGAAGTCAAAAGGGTTCGATGACTGGCGAACGGGGCGGCGCGATCTGGCCTCAACACCGTCGCAGCGGTCCGGCGCGGCCGGATGGGACGCCGCGCGTCGAAACGCGGCGTGCGCGGAAAAAATGACGAAATCGCGCGCAATTGCTTGTTCAGGCTCAGGATTTTACGCGATGACGCGGCCATTCGCGCCGTTTCGTGTCGGATGAGGCGCGTTTGCGCGTGCTGCGGCCTGGCGAAAGGCGTCGGTCCATGAGGACGACGCCAGACGCGTCTTAACGATTCGATGCATAACGCGGATAATCGCCGCTTGAGCGAAATCCGCAACACGGCATCGACGAGGAGAGCAGCGTGCCCAAGAAAACCGAAGCAATCGAAACCGGCAAGGCCGATGGCGTGTACTTCGGTTTGATGTCCGGAACCAGCATGGACGGCGTGGACGGCGTCGCGGTGCAATTCGCAGCGGGCAAGCCGCCCGTCGTGCTCGGCGAGGCGCATGTCTCCTTCTCGAAAGGCTTGCGCGACGCGCTCTTCGAATTGCAATCACCCGGTGACAACGAAATCGAGCGCGAGGCGCTTGCCGCCAATGCGCTCGCGACGCGTTACGCCGTGTGCTGTCATGAATTGCAGAGCATGAGCGGCTATTCGGCGGCGAAGGTGCGTGCGATCGGCGTTCACGGCCAGACGGTGCGGCATCGGCCGGAGAAGGGCTATACGCGACAGATCAACAATCCCGCGCTGCTTGCGGAGATGACCAACATCGACGTCGTCGCCGATTTCCGCAGCCGCGATGTCGCCGCGGGCGGCCAGGGCGCGCCGCTCGTGCCGGCGTTTCACGCGACGGTGTTCGGCGAAAAGAACGAGACGCGCGTCGTGTGCAATCTGGGCGGCATCAGCAATATCACGATCCTTGCGGCAAGCGGCGAAGTGCGCGGCTTCGATTGTGGTCCGGCGAACGCGCTGATCGACGAATGGGCGTTGCGTCATCTGCAAAGAGCCTACGACGATGGCGGGCAATTCGCGGCGCAAGGCCAGGTGCATCAGCCGCTGCTCGACGCCCTTCTCGACGAGCCGTTTTTCGAACTGCCTCCGCCGAAAAGTACAGGCCGCGATCTGTTCAACCCGGCATGGATGGACGCGAAGCTCGCCGCCTTCGCAAGCCTTGCTCCCGCCGACGTTCAGGCGACGCTCACCGCGCTCACCGCAACGACGGTCGCCCGCGAGATCGCGCGTCACGCGTCGGATGTGCGCGCCGTGTACGTGTGCGGCGGCGGCGCGCGCAATCCGGTTCTGATGAAAATGCTCGAGCAGGCCCTGGAAGACGGCGGCGTTGCGGGCGTGCCCGTCATGACGACCGAGGCGCTCGGCGTGCCGCCGCAGCAGGTCGAAGCACTTGCGTTCGCGTGGCTCGCGATGCGCTGCGTTGCGCGCGAGCCGGGCAATCTGCCCGCGGTGACAGGCGCGTCGGGTGCGCGGGTGCTCGGCGCAATCTACCCGCACTGACGCGCGCCCGAAAACAAAAACGGAGCCCGAAGGCTCCGTTTCGCTCACATCGACTGATTCGTGCTCAGACCGAGAACGACGAACCGCAACCGCACGTCGTGGTGGCGTTGGGGTTCTTGATGACGAACTGCGCGCCGTTGATGTCGTCCTTATAGTCGATCTCCGCGCCGACGAGATACTGATAGCTCATCGAATCGACGAGCAACTGCACGCCCGCCTTGTCCATCACGGTGTCGTCTTCGTTGACTTCTTCGTCGAACGTGAAGCCGTACTGGAAACCGGAGCATCCGCCGCCCTGCACGAACACGCGCAGCTTCAGATCCGGATTGCCTTCTTCATCGATCAATTGCTTGACCTTGTCTGCAGCCGCGTCGGTGAAGACGAACGGCATCGGCATTTCGGTCGTGGGGGTGTCGCTGACAGCGCTCATTCGAACTCTCCAATTTAGCTTCTGACCGCTATTGTAGGGCTGATCTCAATATCGTGCCGAATGTCCATGAAATCAATGGGCTATATGCAAGTTCGACATGGCGGTGATTTTGCGCGCAAAAACGAAAAAGCCGCCGGCACCAAGGTGCGGGCGGCTTTCGCAGCAGTTTCGCCAGGAACCGGTCTCCGGTCCCGGGGAAATGCCGAAGCGCTTAACGCTTCGAGAATTGCTTCCTGCGGCGTGCCTTGTGGAAACCGACCTTCTTACGTTCCACTTCACGCGCGTCGCGGGTGACGAAGCCTGCGTTCGACAGTTGCGACTTCAGCGTTGCGTCGTAGTCCATCAGCGCGCGGGTGATGCCGTGGCGCACCGCGCCGGCCTGACCCGTCTCACCGCCGCCCGACACGTTGACCTTGATGTCGAACGTGGTGCCGTGGTTCGTGAGTTCGAGCGGCTGACGCACGATCATCAGCGACGTTTCACGCGAGAAATAGTCGGCGATGGGCTTGCCGTTGACGACGATATCGCCCTTGCCCGACTTGATGAAGACACGAGCGACGGCGCTCTTGCGGCGGCCCGTACCGTAGTTCCAGTTACCGATCATGTGGGCTCCCCTTAGATCTCGAGCGCTTTAGGCTGTTGAGCCGTATGCGGATGCGTTGCTTCGGCGTAGACCTTCAGCTTCTTGATCATCGCGTAGCCGAGCGGACCCTTCGGAAGCATGCCCTTGACAGCCTTCTCGAGCGCGCGGCCCGGGAAACGCTCCTGCATCTTGCCGAACGTCGTTTCGTAGATGCCGCCCGGGTAGCCCGAGTGACGATAGTACTTCTTGTCCGTGGTCTTGTTGCCGGTGACCTTCAGCTTGCCGGCATTGACGACGATGATGAAATCACCGGTGTCGACGTGCGGAGTGAATTCAGGCTTGTGCTTGCCGCGAAGACGGCGTGCCACTTCGCTGGCGACACGGCCGAGAACCTTATCCGTCGCGTCAATCACGTACCATTCGCGCGTCACCTCTTCGGCTTTTGCGGAAAACGTCTTCATGATCGATCCAAAAAATTGATCTGCCCTTGAACTTTGCCTTGCTCGGCCCTGCTTATATGAGTGCGTTCGCGACGCGTGCAGGCTCTCACAAGCCTCTCTCCGCGGGCGTGTGGCGAAGAGAACTTTGAATTATAAAGGGAATTTGGCCGCTGCGTCAAAGATTCGCTTTACGCGGCGCGAGGGCGAAAAAAAGCCCGGGCCGCTGTGGCTCGGGCTTAATCCACCAAGGAGGAGGTGGAGGAGACAGGGACGAGTATAGGCACGGTCATGCTGCAAGGCAAGAAGATTTGCATGGTGAAAGCGTATTTCATAATTCGAAATATTGAAATCACAAATAAAGATTTCACTTCATCAATAATTTCAGTTAGTTACGACGCTTTCGCGTCATCGTTTCGGAAAAATATCCCTCCAGAGCGCATCCTCGAATCAGGTTTTTTGGGTCAACGCCGTGGCGACCGCAGCGATTGTCGCTTTGTCAACCCGTGGATGCTCGTAAGCCGCGACCCGTCGAAAATCCCTGAACGGCTACAATAAAGTTTCTGTAACGACGCGCTGAACAGCTGGAGCCTGAGCATGGAATGCAAAGTTAGCTGGATGGGACAAGGCGGCATGGCCTTCGCCGCGGAAACGGGAAGCGGCCATCTCGTCAATATGGATGGCGCACCCGAAGGCGGCGGCCGCAATCTCGCGCCGCGCCCGATGGAAATGGTGCTGCTCGGCACCGGCGGCTGCACCGCCTACGACGTCGTGATGATCCTGAAGAAGAGCCGTCAGGAAATCGAGGATTGCTCGGTCACGCTCAAGGCCGATCGCGCAAGCGAAGACCCGAAAGTCTTCACGAAGATCCATTTCCATTTCACCGTGACCGGGAAGAATCTGAATCCGGCGACGGTCGAGCGCGCGATCAATCTGTCGCACGACAAGTACTGCTCGGCGTCGATCATGCTGGCGAAGACGGCCGAACTCACGCATTCGTTCGAGATCGTCGAAGCGTAGGCCAGGTCCAGCAGAAATGAAAAAGAGCCGGCGTCGCCAGACGCCGGCTCTTTTCCTTTGAATGACGACAAAGCGGGCCGATAAGCCGGATTCTGTGCGCGCGCCAACCGAAGCCGAACGCGCGTGGCAATCATTCCTCTAGACGCGCCATTGCTGACGCGTTCAAGCTTCCTACCCGCAGACGGACGGGGGCCCCGTCCTGCATCGCGAGGATGCGCGCCTGCCTATTTGGAATTGCTCCGGGTGGAGGTTACCGTGCCGGAGCGTCTCGCGACGTCCGCGGTGCGCTCTTACCGCACCGTTTCACCCTTACCTGATCTCCGGACTTGCGCCCGAAGCCATCGGCGGTTTGCTTTCTGTTGCCCTGTTCCGCGTGTTGCCACGGATGGCCGTTAGCCATCACCCTGCCCTGTGGAGTCCGGACTTTCCTCGCCCTCTTCGGCCGAAACCGTCGAGGCCGCGATTGCCTGGCCCGCTTTGCGGCATCGATTTTAACATCGGACCTGCTTCAGCGATTGCGGCGGCCCGGTCGAAAAACGTTCGTATCGTCGTAGAAGTCGGGTGACGCGTTCGCGGCCCACCAGCCCGGTACGCCCAGCACCGGCAGCGGCGCGAACGCGCGGCTGTCGAGCGGCTCGGCGTTCAGGCGCTGCGCCACGCGTTCGTCGATCAGCGCGCGGCGGGCGGCATCGTCGAGCGTGAAATAGTCGATGGGAACCTCGACGATCCACGCGTGCCCCGTGCACGCCTTGTACGGCGCGACGAGCTTTTCCAGCAGCGCGTGACCGAAGATGCGCGCCTCGCAGCGCGTGCCCCACGCCGTGCGCTCGTCGACGAACAGCGTGCGCCAACGGAAACCGCGCAGCGCAAGCGCCAGCGATGGATCGGCGCAGGCGAAGAGCACCGCGTTTTCGTCGAAGAGCGTGAGCGCGTCGCGCACGCCGCCGCGCGTCGGGCCGATGCCGAGCGTATCGATCTGCTGTGCCTGTAGCGCGTTGAGCGCCGCCTTGATGCGCGGATACGCGAACCACATCGACCCGTTGAAGAAATCGTGGAGATTGTGGCGAGTCGGCACGCGGCCGGTCTGCGCGATATGCCCTTCGTACGAGGCGCCCGCCGGCAGTTCTTCCTGCGCGATGAACGCGAGCGCTTCGCCGCGGCCGGTGACATGGGAGGCCGCCGCCGCGTCTTCGTTGAGCGTCGCGAGATATTCGTCGTAACCGGCAAGCGCCGCCGCCTGCCAGCGCTTGCCGCGCGCTTCGATCGACGCGAGCCAGGGCCGCGCCCAGTCGATATCCGCGAAACCCGCGCTCACGTTCGAAATGTCAATGCGCGTCCGCGAAACGCCAGCCGATCGGCTCGCCGCCGCGCAACGGCACGATCGTCGCGTCGCCGGCGGTGAATTCGGCAGGCAGCGTCCACGATCCGCGTTCCAGCGTCACCTTTTCCGCACTGCGCGGCAGGCCGTAGAAGTCCGCGCCGTGGAAGCTGGCGAAGCCTTCGAGCTTGTCGAGCGCGCCGGCCTTGTCGAAAGTTTCGGCGTAGAGCTCGAGCGCGTGCAGCGCCGTGTAGCAGCCCGCGCAGCCGCACGCGTGTTCCTTCAGGCCTTTGGGATGCGGCGCGCTGTCCGTGCCGAGGAAATAGCGCGGATTGCCAGACGTCGCCGCCTCGACGAGGGCCACGCGATGCGTCTCGCGCTTGAGCACGGGCAGGCAGTAGTAGTGCGGCCGCATGCCGCCGACGAGCATGATGTTGCGGTTGTACAGCAGGTGATGCGCGGTGATCGTTGCACCGATCGGCCCTTCGGCCTCGCGCACGTAATCGGCCGCGTCCTTCGTCGTAATGTGCTCGAACACGACCTTCAGCGCCGGAAAATCGCGGCGCAGCGGCGTCATCACGCGGTCGATGAAGACCTTCTCACGATCGAACACGTCGATGTCGCCATCGGTTACTTCGCCGTGCACGAGCAGCGGCATGCCCGTTTCCTGCATCGCTTCGAGCGTCTTCGCGCACTTTCCGAGATCCGTCACGCCCGCGTCGGAATTGGTCGTCGCGCCCGCCGGATACAGCTTCACGCCGTGCACGAAGCCGCTGTCTTTCGCGCGGCGAATTTCGTCGGGCGGCGTGTTGTCGGTGAGATAGAGCGTCATCAGCGGCTCGAAGCGCGCGGCCGCGCCGTCCTTCGGCAGCGCCGCGAGGATGCGCTCGCGGTACGCCGCGGCCATCTCGGTCGTCGTTACGGGCGGCTTCAGGTTCGGCATGATGATCGCGCGGCCGAACTGGCGCGCCGTGTGCGGCAGGACGGCCGCGAGCGTCGCGCCGTCGCGCACGTGCAGATGCCAGTCGTCGGGGCGCGCGATCGTGAGCGAATTGGGCGAGGTTGAGGTAGCGGACATGGCGTGATGACGGAGATCGGTGGAATGGCGCAAGTCCACGCGAGGACAGGAAAAAATCGCCGTGGAAATTCCACAACGCGCACGGTTATGAGCGGTTGCGCGATTTTTTCGGCCCGACCTCGGTGATATGCTTGTCGGACGTATTGTAACAACCAGGCCATAAGCCGCCCGCCCCCGCATCATGTGCCAACTTCTCGGAATGAATTGCGCCGAACCGACCGACGTGACGTTTTCGTTCACCGGTTTCGCGGCGCGCGGCGGCGTCACGGATCATCATGCCGACGGCTGGGGGATCGCGTTCTTCGAAGACAAGGCCTGCCGGCTCTTCATCGATCACCAGTCCTCCGCCAGCTCGCCGCTCGCAGACATGGTGAAGCGTTATCCGATCAAATCGAAGAACACGATCGCACATATCCGCAAGGCGACGCAGGGGCATATCCTGCTCGAGAACTGTCATCCGTTCATGCGCGAGTTGTGGGGCCGGCACTGGATCTTCGCGCACAACGGCGATTTGAAAGGCCATACGCCCGAACTCACCGGCGTCTATCAGCCGGTCGGCACGACGGATAGCGAGCTCGCCTTCTGCGCGCTGCTGCAAGGCCTGCGCCGCGCGTTTCCGTGTTCGCAGCCGCCGCTCGAAGAACTCTTCGACGCGCTCGCCGGGCTCACCCGCGACATCACGCAATACGGCGTCTTCAATTTCCTGATGTCGAACGGGCAGGCGCTCTTCTCGCACTGTTCCACGCATTTGTACTATCTGGTGCGTAGCTGGCCTTTCTCGACGGCGCATCTGATCGACGCGGACATGTCCATCGACTTCGCCAAATACACGACACCGGAAGACCGCGTCGCCGTGATCGCCACGTCCCCGCTCACCGACAATGAAACCTGGACGCGCTTCGCGCCCGGCGATCTCGCGATGTTCCAGTGCGGCGCGCTCGCCCGCAGCGTGAATATTCCGGTGCCGGAGGAAATCGCGAAGAAGGCGGCGGAGCCGCTCGCGAAGGCGTGCGTCGGATCGGCGCTTGAGATTGGCGAGATTCGGACGACGGCGGCGGTGGAATCGGAACTTGGGATTGAATAAAAAAAGGCGCTTCGTTTCGGAAGCGCCTTTTTTTCACGACGAGGTCAGTGCAGGATCTTCGCGAGGAAATCCTTCGCGCGATCCGACCTCGGATTCGCGAAGAACGCTTCCTTCTGATCGTCCTCGACGATCAAGCCCTTGTCCATGAAGATCACGCGGTTCGCGACCTTCTTAGCGAACCCCATTTCGTGCGTCACGCACATCATGGTCATGCCTTCCTGCGCGAGTTCCACCATCACGTCGAGCACTTCGTTGATCATCTCCGGATCGAGCGCGGATGTCGGCTCGTCGAAGAGCATCGCGATCGGGTCCATCGACAAGGCGCGCGCAATCGCCACGCGCTGCTGCTGACCGCCCGAAAGCTGGCCCGGAAACTTGTCGGCATGCGCGCGCAGGCCGACGCGATCCAGCAGCTTCAAACCCTTCTGCGTTGCTTCGTCGTTCGAGCGGCCGAGCACCTTGATCTGCGCGAGCGTCAGGTTTTGCGTGATAGTCAGATGCGGAAACAGCTCGAAGTGCTGGAACACCATGCCGACCTTCGAGCGCAGCTTCGACAGATTAGTCTTCTTGTCGGTGAGCGATTGCCCGTTGATCGTGATCTCGCCCTTCTGGAACGGCTCCAGGCCGTTCACGGTCTTGATGAGCGTCGACTTGCCCGAACCCGACGGGCCGCACACCACGACGACCTCGCCCTTCTTCACTTCGGTCGTGCAGTCCGTCAACACCTGGAACTGCCCGTACCACTTGGAAACATTCTTGATAGAGATCATCTTGCGACCTTTTTCTGAAGACTTTTGACGAGGGCCGACGCCACCACGCAGATCACGAAATAGCACGCGCCCGCGAACAGGACCATCTCGACGGACGTGCCGTCGCGATCCCCGATGTTCGTCGCCGTGCGGAAGAAGTCGGCGAGACTGATGACGTAGACGAGCGACGTATCCTGAAACAGGACGATGGCCTGCGTGAGCAAGAGCGGCACCATCGCACGGAACGCCTGCGGCAGCACGACGAGTTGCATCGCCTGGCCGTAGGTCATGCCGAGCGCGAAGGCCGCATTCACCTGACCGCGCGGCACCGCTTGAATGCCCGCGCGAATGATTTCCGAATAGTACGCGGCCTCGAACAGCGAGAACGCGACCATCGCCGAGGCGAGACGAATGTCGATGTCCGCCGACAGTCCGAGCACGTTCTGCAACAACTGCGGCACGATCAGGAAGAACCACAGCAGCACCATCACCAGCGGGATCGAGCGGAACAGCGTGACGTACGCGCTCGCGAACCATTGCAGCGGCTTGACGCCCGACAGGCGGAACAGCGCGAGCACGGTGCCCCAGACGATGCCGACGACGATGGCGAGCACGGTGATCTGCAGCGTGATCTTGGCGCCCGTCATCAGCGTGGGCCACGACGCGAGAACACCACTCCAGTTGAAATGATGCATCACTTGCCTCCGATGTAGCCAGGCAGCCGCGTTCTGGCTTCGACCCAGCGCATCAACTGCATCACGACCAGATTGATGAGCATGTAGGCGACCGTCACCGCGATGAACGACTCATAGGTCTGCGCCGTGTAGTCGACGAGCTGACGCGCCTGCGCGGACAGATCCAAGAGACCGATGGTCGACGCCACCGCCGAGTTCTTGAACACGTTGAGAAATTCCGACGTGAGCGGCGGCACGATGATGCGGTACGCGACCGGCATCAGCACGTAACGGTACGTCTGCCATTGCGTGAAGCCCATCGCGAGGCCCGCGTTGCGCTGTCCGGGCGGCAGTGCGTTGATGCCCGAGCGCACCTGCTCGCACACGCGCGCGCCGGTGAAGAGCCCGAGACAGATGATCGACGACGAGAAGAACTGCGCGGTCGGCGGCAGTTGCTTGAACCAGTTGCCGATGGAAGGCGGCAGCAGCTCCGGTATCACGAGATACCAGACGAAGAACTGCACGATCAGCGGAATATTGCGGAAGATCGCGACGTAGACGGTGCCGATGGCCGCCAGCGTGCGATTCGGGACCGTGCGCAAGATGCCGAACAACGAGCCGACCACGAGCGCGATCACCCAGGCCGCGAGCGACACGGTGATCGTCACCCAAAAGCCGGAGATCAGCCAGCCGAGATAGGTGGTGGGCTCGCCGGTCGAAACCGGACTCAGCAGGATGCCCCAGTTCCAGTGATAAGACATGGACTCACTCCAAAAAGAAACGGAAGAAGCAAGCTCCTTCCGTTTCGTTCGTTCGAGACTCGAACCGGTTAGTCGATTGCCTTGTCATTCGGGCTCTTGTAGAGAGCCTTGATGTCGTCACTTTCGGGGAAGTTGAGGTTGAGACCCTTCGGCGGGATCGGGCTTTCGAACCACTTCTTGTAGATCTTGTCCGCTTCGCCCGACGTTTCGACCTTGGCGATCGCATCGTCGACGACCTTCTTGAACTCCGGATCGTTCTTGCGGATCATGCAGCCGTACGCTTCATGCGACTGCGGCGCGCCGACGATCACGAAATCGTTCGGGTTGTTCGACTTGGCGCGTTCGCCCGCGAGGAGCGCATCGTCCATCATGAACGCGACCGCGCGGCCCGTCGACAGCGTCAGGAACGACTCGCCGTGGTCCTTCGCGCTGATGATGTTCATGCCCATGTTCTTGTCCTGATTCATCTTGCGAAGCAGGCGCTCGGACGTGGTGCCGGCGGTCGTCACGACGGTCTTGCCCTTCAGGTCGGCCCAGTCCTTCACGCCCGAATCCTTCTTGGTCATAAGGCGCGTGCCGATCACGAAGATCGTGTTCGAGAAGGAGACTTGCTGCTGGCGTTCGGCGTTGTTCGTGGTCGAGCCGCACTCGATATCGACGGTGCCGTTCTGCACGAGCGGAATGCGGTTCTGCGACGTGATCGGCGTGAGCTTCACCTTCAGATCCTGCATGCCCAGCTTCTGCTTGACGGCCTCGACGACCTTCAGCGCGAACTCGTGCGAGTAACCGACGACGTTCTGCTTGTCGTCATAGTAAGAAAACGGAATGGACGATTCGCGATGCCCCAGCGAGATCACGCCCGTGTCTTTGATCTTCTTCAGCGTGCCCGCGTCCTGGGCATACGCGCCGGTTGCGAGAAACCCGAGCGCGGCGACGAGCAGCGCAGCCTTTTTAACCTTCATGTGTTCGATCTCCTGTGGCGAAAAACCGGGGCAAGTTTAGCAGGGTAATTATTCTGAAAGAATGATTGTTAACCCACGCCGTCTTATTTGTGAGACGCCTGATTGCAACTGGGTTGCAACGGGTTGCGACCGCGCATATTACTGGCGTTTTTGCGCGGATGCTTGACCGAATACAACTAGTCGGCCGACTTGTAGTTTTCATGCAAATGCGGGCGGCATTCCCGAGGGAATGCCGCCCGCATCATTCAAGGGGCGCGAACGCTGCCCGCATTGCGCAGACTGCTCGAGCGAGCGCGCCGCCGCATCGGATCAGGGGTAGAGGCCGCGCATTTCACGCGCCTGCAGAATCCGCGTACACGCGACGATGAACGCCGCCGTGCGGACCGAAACCTGGTGCTCGCTCGCGACTTGCCACACGCTGGCAAACGCCTCGCGCATCACGCGTTCGAGACGCTGATTGATTTCGTCCTCGGTCCAGAAGAAGCTCGAAAAGTCCTGCACCCATTCGAAATACGAGACCGTCACGCCGCCCGCGTTCGCGATGACGTCCGGAATCACGAGGATGCCCTTGTCGTTCAGGATGTCGTCCGCTGCGGTCGTGGTCGGGCCGTTCGCGCCTTCGACGACGATCTTCGTGCGAATCTTCGACGCGTTCTTCTCGGTAATCTGGTTTTCCAGCGCGGCCGGAATCAGGATGTCGCTTTCGATCATCCAGAACTCTTCGGCCTGCACGGGATCGGCGCCCGCGAAGCCGCCGACGCCGCCGTTCTTCGCGACGTGATCGAGCAGCGCGGCCGTGTCGATGCCCTTGGAGTTGTGAATCGTGCCCGTGTGATCCTGCACGGCGATCACGCGCGCGCCCGCTTCCTGGAACAGCTTGGCCGCAATGCCGCCCACGTTGCCGAAGCCTTGCACCGCGATGCGCGCGCCTTCGATCTCCATGCCGATGCGCCGCGCCGCTTCCGTGCCGACCACGAACACGCCGCGACCCGTCGCTTCCTTGCGGCCGAGCGAGCCGCCGAGCGAGATCGGCTTGCCGGTCACGACGCCCGTCGCCGTCTGGCCCTGGTTCATGGAGTAGGTGTCCATCATCCACGCCATGATCTGCTCGTTCGTGTTCACGTCCGGCGCGGGAATGTCCGTGTTCGGCCCGATGATGATGCCGATCTCGCTGGTGTACCGACGCGTCACGCGTTCGAGCTCGCCGCGCGACAGCGTGCGCGGATCGACACGGATACCGCCCTTCGCGCCGCCGTACGGCACGTTCACGGCCGCATTCTTCACCGACATCCACGCGGACAGCGCCATCACTTCGGAGAGTGTCACGTCCTGGTGATAACGCACGCCGCCCTTGCCGGGACCGCGCGACGTGTTGTGCTGCACGCGATAGCCTTCGAAGTGCGCGACGGTTCCGTTATCGAGTTCGATCGGGCAATCGACGACGAGAATGCGCTTCGGGCGCTTGAGGGTTTCGAGCCAGCGCGAGAGAGAACCGAGATACGGCGCGACGCGATCGACCTGCTTGAGATAGTTGCCCCAGGGACCGAGATCGTCGGCGTTGAGATACGACGGGATTGCATGTTTGGCATCCGGCGTTTGCAGCGACTGCTTCGAGGAGGACATTGACGCTCCAGCGTTGAAGGAATGCGCTCATTGTCGAAAAACGCCGTTTTCAAATCCAATGCCGTTTCCTTATCCCATCATGCAAATCCTGCATAACGTCGCCAAGCCTTATGCGCCGGGCTTTCCGGACGATTCCTTTAACAATTCTTCACCGACTGCGTCCCATAGCGCGCGCATCAACGCCTGCCGCGGCTCCTCGCCAGGCGCCGCGAGCTTGTCGCGATAGAGGCGGATTTCCATCGTCAGCGTGAACTGACCTGCGGGCGTGCCGCGTGTGCCGCGATCGAGGCGGATGAGCCGCCCTTCCTCCACGGCATCTTCCACTGCGCTGTGCGGAAGGAACGCGACGCCGTGCCCGGCCAGCGCCATCGCCTTGAGTCCTTCGGCCATGTCGGTTTCATACACCTTGTCGAGATAGAGCCGCGTGGGCGCGGTCGCGATGATGACTTCGGTCATGCGCCCGAGATAGGCGTTCGGCGTGTACGACAGATACGGAACCGGGGATTCGGCGGTCGCGGGCAGCGAAAAGCGCGCGCGTCCGCCCTTGGTGACCGCGGAGAACGGACTGATCGGCTCGACGCCGAGCGTGAGCATGTCGTAGCGCGCGGGATCGAGCGCGACCGGATGACTCGGATGGTGATAGCCCATCACGAGATCGCAGCCGCCTTCGACGAGCGACAGCACCGCATCGTGAACGTTGAGCGCGCGCAGCCGCGTGCGGATGCGCCCGAGCCGCGCCTCGATGTGCTCGAGCCAGCGCGGAAAGTAGGTGAGCGACAGCGTATGCGGCACGGCGAACTCGATGGTCGCCGAGGGCACGCCGCCCTGCCCGCGCAGCAGCGTGCGCGCTTCGTGGAACTGCGAGAGCATCGCGAGCGCCTGCTCGTAGAACACGTTGCCGGCTTGCGTGAGCCGCGTCGGATACACGGACCGGTCGATGAGCTCCGTGCCGAGCCACGCCTCCAGCGCCTGGATGCGCCGCGAAAATGCGGGCTGGGTGATATGTCGAAGCTCGGCGGAGCGGCTAAAGCTGCGCGTCTCCGCGAGCGACACGAAGTCTTCCAGCCATTTCAGTTCCATTCGATTCGGGCGCGAGCGGCGCTTGTTCGGCAAAAGCGCATTCTAGCGGGCATGAACCGCGCGAAGGCGCGGCGCACCATTCGCATGCGGTCGCGCACGGACGCGGTGCCGTCGGCGGGTGTGCCGAATCGCGACGACGTGCCCCATGCGCGCTCGAATCCCGCGCCACCACTCGCCGATGCGATACGTCGATCAAACATGCATTCCATTGGCATGATGCTTGCAATTTTGGGGGCCGTCGCGTGCTCTTCCGGAAGCGCGCATATACGGAAACCCGCAATGTCCAATCTGATCGCGTCGCTCAGGAGCGGCAACTGGCGCTCGCTGCTCGCCTGCTTCCTCTACTTCGATACGGGTTTCACCGTCTGGGTGCTGTATGGACCGCTCGCGCCGTTCATCGGCCGCGACGTGACGATGTCCGCCGCGCAACAGGGCTTTCTCGTCGCGGTGCCGGTGCTGGCCGCGGCGATCCTGCGCGTGACGCTCGGCAATCTCTATCAGTCGACCGACGGACGGCGCGTCGCATTGATGGGCGTCGTGCTCTCGTCGATTCCGTCGATCGTGCTGCCGCTTCTGCCTGGCGTGCCCTCGTATGCGCTGCTGCTCGTGCTCGGCGTATTTCTCGGCATGGGCGGCGCGAGCTTCGCAGTCGCGTTGCCGATGGCCGGCAGCAACTATCCACCGAAGGTGCAAGGGCTCGTGCTGGGTCTCGCCGCCGCGGGCAACATCGGCGCGGTGCTCGACGGCTTCCTGTTCCCGCATCTCGCCGATGCCTTCGGCTGGCAGATCTCGACCGCCGCCGCGCTGCCGCTGCTCGCGATCACGGCGGCCGCGCTTCTCGCATGGGCCTCCGATGCCGGCCAGAAAACCGGCAGCACGATGCGCGCGCTGTCCAGCTTCGCGGTGACGCTGGTCAGCCTCATCGTGCTGGTGCTCGCGGTGAATGGCGGCGTGTTCGGCGGCGGCAAGACCGGCGTGCTGCTATTGCCGGTGATCGGTGCGCTGATCGCGATTGCGGTGCTGCCGCGACACTATCGTTCGGTGCTGGGCGAGCGCGATACATGGGTCATCATGCTGATCTACAGCATCACGTTCGGTGGCTTCGTCGGCATGTCGTCGTATGTGACGCTGCTGCTCACGTCGCTTTATCAGATGCCGAAGCTGGAAGCGGGGCTTTTCATGTCGTTGCTCGCGTTTCTCGGCGCGATCGTGCGGCCGTTCGGCGGCTATGTCGCCGATCGTGTGACCGGCGTGCGGGCGCTGCTCGTGCTGCTCGCGGCAATCGCGATCGGCGACTTCGCATTCGCGATCTGGATGCCGCCGGTCGCGGGCGGTGTGGCGATTCTGATCTGTCTGTACGTCGCGTTCGGTCTCGGCAACGGTTCGACGTTCCAGCTCGTGCCGCATCGGTGGAAGGGCAAGACAGGGCTGCTCTCGGGGATCGTCGGTGCGGCGGGCGGCATCGGCGGCTTCTATCTGCCGGTGATCATGGGGATCGCGAAGGAAAGCACGGGAAGCTATCAGATGGGCTTCGCGACCTTCGGCGTGCTCGCGACCTGCGCATTCGGCGCGTTGTTCATGCTGCGTGCGCAGTGGCTGCGGTGGTCGTCCACTTCCTCGCAGACGCATGATGGCGTCGCAATCGGCGGCGCGCACGCGATGGAGTGAGGCTGCGGCTTATGGCCGGCGGTCGCCGTCGAACGCCGGCCAGCGCACGAATGCGAAGACGTACAGCGCGATGAGCGTCAGTGGTGGCGCCATGAACGCGAGCACCCACGAGCCGGAACGCCCCATGCGACGAATGATTCGCACAACCGGACAGGTGAGCACGGCGAGGATTGCAGCGAGAAGGATCAAGTCCCCGAATCCGACACCATCCACGCGCGTTCACTTTGGCTTCAGGTGCGGAACGGGGGATTTGTCGAGTTTCGTGCGATCGCGCCTGATCGGCCATCAGGCGCCCGCTGCGTCAAACGCCCGCCGTATCCCGCTGATCCCGCACCGCCTCTTCCGCCCGCTGCTGCTGCAACGCCCACATCTGCGCAAACAGCCCGCTCGCGCGCAGCAGTTCGGCGTGCGTGCCTCGCTCCACGATGCGCCCGTGATCCATCACGATGATCTGCTGCGCATGCACGACCGTCGATAACCGGTGCGCGATGATGAGCGTCGTCCGCTCGCGCGCGATCGAATCGAGTTCGTGCTGAATCGCGCGTTCGGACTTCGAATCGAGCGCCGACGTGGCTTCGTCGAAGATCAGGATCGGCGGGTCTTTCAAAAGCGTGCGCGCGATGGCGACGCGCTGCTTTTCGCCGCCCGACAGCTTCAGCCCGCGCTCGCCGACAGGCGTGTCATAACCCGCCGGCAACGCCTCGATGAACTCGTGGATATGCGCCGCGCGCGCCGCCGCGATCACTTCGTCGCGGCTCGCCGAAGGACGTCCGTACGCGATGTTGTAGTAGATCGAATCGTTGAAGAGCACAGTGTCCTGCGGCACGATGCCGATCGCCGCGCGCAATGAATCCTGCGTCACGTCGCGAATGTCCTGTCCGTCGATCCTGATGCTTCCGCCCTGCGCGCGATCGAGATCGTAGAAGCGAAAGAGCAGCCGTCCGAGCGTCGACTTGCCCGAGCCGCTGTGTCCGACCACGGCCGTCGTCGTGCCTGCGGGAATCGTGAAATCGACGCCATGCAGAATCGGCCGCGCCTTCTCGTATGCGAAGCTCACGTTCTCGAAACGCACTTCGCCGCCGCGCACGGCAAGCGCCTGCGCGCCCGGCGCATCGGGGACTTCGCGGCCCGCGCCGAGCAGCGTGAACATTCGGTCCATGTCCGTCAGCGCCTGCTTCAGCTCGCGATACACGACGCCCAGGAAGTTCAGCGGGATATAAAGCTGCAGCATGAACGTGTTGATGAGCACGAGGTCGCCGAGCGTGAGACGCCCCGCCATCACGCCCTGCGTCGCGCGCCAGAGAATGAATACGAGCCCGACGCCGATGATCATCTGCTGCCCGAAGTTCAGCATCGACAGCGAGCGCTGTGACTTGATCGCGGCCGCGCGGTAGCGTTGCAGGTTTTCATCGTAACGGCGCGTTTCCCATTCTTCGTTACCGAAGTACTTCACGGTCTCGTAGTTGAGCAGCGAATCGATCGCGCGCGAGTTCGCCTTCGAGTCGAGATCGTTCATCGTGCGGCGGAAATGCGTGCGCCATTCGGTGACCTTCACCGTGAAGACGATGTACGAGGCGAGCGCGACGAGCGTGACGATCGCGTAATACGCCTCATACTTCGTCACGAAGAATGCGAGCACGAGACCGACTTCGACGAGCGTCGGCAGGATGCTGTAAAGCGAGTAGGACACGAGTTGCTGGATGCCGCGCGTGCCGCGCTCGATATCGCGCGACATGCCGCCCGTTTGCCGCTCCAGATGGAAGCGCAGCGACAGCGAATGCAAATGCCGGAAGACTTGCAGCGCGAGTTGCCGCACGGCGCTTTCGGTGACCTTCGCGAAGAGCAGCTCGCGAAGCTCGGTGAAAAGCGATGTCGAAAGCCGCGCGCCCGCATAAGCGATCACCAGCAGCCCGATGCCGCCGATCAGCACGATGCCCGGCGCGTCGTTCGCGCGTCCGAGCGCGGTGAGGTGCTGCACGGAAGCGAGGCTATCGACGATGCGCTTCATCACGATCGGCACGCCGAGGTTCGCGACCTTCGCGCCGATCAGGCATGTCAGCGCGAACGCGACCCGCCATTTGTACGTCGTGAGATAAGGCAGCAGCGAGCGAATCGTCTGCCAGTCGTTGCGCGGACCCTGGGCCATCGGGCCGGGCTCGCTGTTGGAATCGCGGCGCATGAGTCGTATCGTTTGAGCGCGTCGCTTGGGCGCGGCGTGGGGACGCTGTTATCGGCGGAACGGGCGCACGTCTCTCGCATGCTTTCCCGTACAATTTACTTCAGGCCCCGGCGTCATGGAGGTTTCCGCCTCGCGCGCTGGGGCTCATTCATCAACATGCATTGTCGCAGAAGGTTCGAGGGGCCGCTCACGCCGGCGGGCCTTCCGCCGCAATCGCAAACCGGAACGCCTCCCATGACAGACCACTCCAGCCTTCCCGAGAAGCACGTCGCGCTGCGCGTCGTGCCGCAGCCCGCCGACGCCAACGTCCACGGCGACGTCTTCGGCGGATGGATCATGGCGCAGGTGGATATCGCCGGCTCCATTCCGGCGAGCCGCCGCGCGAACGGCCGCGTCGCGACCGTCGCGGTGAATTCGTTCCTGTTCAAGCATCCGGTGTTCGTCGGCGACCTGTTGAGCTTCTACGCCGATATCGTCAAGACGGGCAATACGTCGATCACGGTATCGGTCGAAGTCTGGGCGCAGCGCATGAGCCTCGCCGAAGAAGTCGTCAAGGTCACGGAAGCGACGCTCACTTACGTCGCGACCGACCGCGATCGCCGTCCGCGCGTGCTGCCGTCGCTCGATTAAAGGCGATCAATGGGGCAGCACGCCCTGCTGCAACAAGCCCGGAATCGCTTCGTGCGGCATCGGGCGCGAGAACAGATAGCCCTGCATTTCGTCGCAATCGCGCTCGCGCAGGAAATCGTGCTGCGCGTGCGTTTCGACGCCTTCCGCGATCACCTGCAATTCCAGCGAATGCGCGAGCGCGATGATCGCCGACGTGATCGTTTCGTCATCCCCCGACGAGCCGATATCCGCGACGAACGAGCGGTCGATCTTCAACCGGTGCACCGGGAAGCGCTTGAGATACGACAGGCTCGAATATCCGGTGCCGAAGTCGTCGATCGCAATGCCGATGCCGAGCGCCGATAACTCCGAGAGCATCGTGATCGCTTCCTCGGCGTTGCGCATGATCGCGCTTTCCGTGAGCTCCAGTTCGAGATAGCGCGGCTCCAGCCCGGTCTCTTCGAGCACGGACGTCACGAGCCGCGCGATGTCGCGCTGCTGAAAATGGCGCGCCGACAGATTCACCGACACGCGCGCCGGCGGCAGCCCGGCATCCTGCCACGCCTTGTTCTGACGGCACGCTTCGCGCAACACCCACTCCGACAGCGGCCCGATCAGGCCGCTCTCTTCCGCGACCGGAATGAACGACGCCGGCGACACGAGCCCCTGCTCCGGATCGCGCCAGCGCACGAGCGCCTCGATGCCGACGATCGCGCGCGTCGTCATATCCACTTGCGGCTGATAGTGCAGCAGGAACTCGCCGTCGCGCAGCGCGCGCCGCAAGCGCCGTTCGAGATTCATGCGCGCGCCGACGCTCGCGTTCATCTCCGGCTGATAGAACTGATACGTGTTGCGGCCCATGTCCTTCGCGCGATACATCGCGAGATCGGCCTTCTTCATCACGGATTCGGCGTCGTCGCCGTCCTGCGGATAGAGACTCGCGCCCATGCTGCAGCCGACGTAAAGCTCTGTATCGTCGAGCCAGACCGGTTCCGAGATCGCCGCGCGCGTGCGTTCCATCCATGCGATCAGCCCGGCTTCGTCGGTGATATCGGGCAGCACGACCACGAACTCGTCGCCGCCGTGACGCGCGACCGTATCGCTCGATCGCGCCGAGCGCGCAAGCCGCTCCGCGATCACCGCGAGCAGGCGGTCGCCGACGCTGTGACCGAGACTATCGTTGACGTTCTTGAAGCCGTCGAGATCCATGAAGACGACGGCGATCTTCGTCTCGCGCCGCCGCGCGGTTTCGATCGCGTGCTGCAAGCGGTCGCGCAGCAGATTGCGGTTCGGCAGGCGCGTGAGCGTGTCGTAGTTCGCCTGATATTCGAGTTCTTCCTGATAGCGCATCAGATCGGTCACGTCGTTGATGATGCCGATGTGATGCGTCGTCATGCCCTGCGCGTCCGGCACCGGCGCGACGAAGAGCTGATTCCAGAAGAGCGCGCCGTCCTTGCGATAGTTGCGCACCACGACGCTCGCCTCCGTGTTCACGGCGAGCGCGCGGCGAATCGCGGTGAGTCCGTCCTGATCGCCGTCGGGACCGTGCAGAAAGCGGCAGTCCTGCCCGATCACCTCGCTCGGGTCGTAGCCGGTGATGCGCTTGAACGCCGGATTCGCATACTCGATCACGTTCGCGCCGTCCACGACGCCCGTGATCAGAATCGCGTTCACGCTCGCGTCAAGCGCGCGGCTTTGCAGGCGCAGCGCGAGTTCGGCGCGCTTGCGATCGGTGACATCGTGATACGAGCCGAGCACGCCGATTGTCTGTCCTTCGCCGTCGAGCAAGGGCAGCTTGCTCGTGACCACGGTGCGCAGTTGCTCGCCCATCACGATGTCGCGCTCGTAATGCATCTTCGGCACCGTCGTGACGATGACTTCCTCGTCGTCCGCGCGCACGACGTCCGCAAACGCGCTCCACGGCAGCTCGAAATCCGTCTTGCCGATGACCTGCTCGTTGTACGCGAGACCCGCATCGCGCGCGAACGCGTTGTTGCAGCCGAGATAACGCAGGTCGCGGTCCTTCCAGAACACGCGCTGCGGAATGTTGTCGATGACCGCTTCGAGCATCTCGTTGGATCTGCGCGCCTCGGCTTCCGCATTGATGCGGTCGGTCACGTCGTTCGCCAGCATGAAGATGCCAGGACGATTCGAATACGTGAGCGAGTGATGCGAGACATCCGCGCCGACGATCGCGCCATTCTTGCACCGATAACGCCACACGCCCGCCGAGCCTCGCCCCGATGCGGCACGCTCGCCGCTCTCGCCGCCGCTGCGCGCGAGCCGTGCGGCGAAGCGGTCGAAGTCGTCCGCGTGATGCAGATCGCGCAGCGTCATGTTCATGAACTCCGGCTCGTTGAAACCGAAGTGCTCGATCGCAGCCTGATTCACGGCGACGAAGCGCATCGTCTCGCGATCGACGATCCACATCGGCACCGGATGCGCCTCGAACATGCCGCGAAAGCGTTCGTTGCTGCGCTGCCTCGCACGCACGACGCCGAGCTTCTCGCGCGATTGCCGCTCGCGGCTCGCGAACAGATAGATCAGCACGGCGCTGCCTGCGAGCATCGTGAAGACGAGCAGCAGCATCGCGCCGCCCGAGGCCTGCGCGGACTCATCGAGGGCGACGATGGTCGCGTTATCGATGTGTGAGCGCACGACGTCGAGTTCCTCGTCGACGCTCTGCTGATCTTCGCCCAGCGCGACGAACGCGGCGTCGGCCCACGCGCGCGATTCGCCGGGGTCGGCGTGCTTGGCGCGCTCGAATGCGCGATCGGCATCGTGGCGCATCGCCGCGGCGCGCGCGGCGAGCGCATCGAATGCGCCCGACATGCCCGGCTCGGCTGCGATCTGCGCGCGCAGCCCGCTTTCCAGTGCATCGAGATGCGCCTCGCGCGCCTGATGCTGCGCATCGCTTTCGACGATGCCGGTCGCTTCGAAGCGGCTCAGTTGCGTGAGGGATTCGCCGAGCGTGCCGCGCCATGCCGCGAGATCGCGCAGGAGACTCATCGAGCGCAGCGTGCGCGCGTCGCTTTCGCGCAGCCCGCCGATGCGCTCGCAGGCGACGAACGCGTTCGCGCCGAGCGCGGCCAGTACCACGGCAATATTGACGAGCAAACCTCTGGAGAGGAATCGGGTCATGAGCGGCGGGCTTAATCCTTTGATGCGCGTCGGACGCGCGTCGAGGCGACGCGCGTCCACGCGAATGCGCGGCGTGAAACTCGTCCACGCCGCGATTGATGGATAACGCCCAATAACGGCACCGCTCGCCCTACATGTAGGGCTAGTCCGCAAATAATCTGATTAAAACGCGCGCTTAACGTTTGCGCGCCCCGGCGCTCACTCGGCGAGGCCGAATTCCTTCATCGCGGGGAGGAAATCGTGATTCACCTTGTCGGTGTTGCGCGAGAGTTTCGCGAGCGCGTATCGCTGGAAACGGTCGAGCCTGCCCCAACGATCGAGACTCGGCGCGCTCACGCCGCACAGGCTGCTCTGCCGGATCACGGTTTCGGGCACGGCATCGGCGTGCATCCACACCGGTTCCGGATCGCGCTCGATCTTTTCTGGCGCTGCGTTCGCGTGCGTCTTCAACATCTCTTCGAGCGCGAGGTCGAAGTTCTTCTCGAGTTCGGCATCGTCCTCGACCGGGAAGCGGGCGAGCAGCGCGCGATCGTCGTAAGGAAGCGCCTGCCATTGATCGAGCGTGATGCGCATGCCGAAGCGATCGAGATTAAAGCGCACCGCAAGCGGGATGAAGCGCAGATTGTCAGAGGATTCGACTTCGAATCCGAAGAGACGGGCGGCGTCGTAGAGTCCCATAGCGAAGCCTCGTTGGATTGAGCGGAGGTGCGCGACGCGCATCGCCGCTTAAGTTATTGTAGGGCCTTGGATCTGGCTGGAACCATTGCACTCTAGCCGCTGCTCGCGCAGCAAAGCGTGCGAACAGCAACGATAAGCAGCAAGTCATATACCCGACTTTACTCGAAGTGAGCGGTCAGGAGCATTGAAGTGAATCAACTCGAAACCGACGATCAACCAGGCTTCGTCGAGCGCCAGGTGCGCAGGCATCGCAGGAACGAGAGCACCGTCGCCGCGGACAAGGTCGGTCAGGAATGGCCCGTCGCGCTCGTTTTCAATGGCATCTCCCACGCGGTGATGATGTGCACGCCGCGCGATCTCGAAGCGTTCGCCGTGGGATTCTCGCTGACGGAGGGCATCGTCGAGCGTGGCAGCGACATTCACGATATCGAGGTCCATTTCCGCGATGACGGCGTCGCATTGCCGCATGCCGAAGTGCATCTTCAGGTCGTGCAGCAGGCCTTCGCCACGCTCAAGGACAAGCGCCGGGCGCTCGCCGGGCGCACGGGCTGCGGCGTGTGCGGCATCGAAAGTATCGAGTTGCTCGATCTTCAGCCGGAACAGGTGCCGGACACGGGCTTTCTCGCGCGCCTTGCGCCCGATGCGATCGAGCGCGCCGCACGCGAATTGCCCGCGCATCAGCAGTTGACGAAGCTCACGGGCGGCCTGCATGCCGCCGCATGGTGCGACGAAACCGGCGCGGTGCGCTACGCCTTCGAGGACGTCGGAAGACATAACGCGCTCGACAAGCTCATCGGCCAGTTGATCCTGCGGCGTGAGGACACGACGCAAGGTTTCGTGTTTCTGTCGAGCCGCGCGAGCTATGAACTCGTGCGCAAGTCGGCGCGCGTCGGCGTGCCGATGGTCGCGACGATCTCCGCGCCCACATCGCTCGCCATCGCGATCGCGAAGCAGGCGGGCTTGCGGCTCGTCAGCTTCGCGCGCGAGAACAGCTTCGTCGAATACGACGTCGAATGAAGCGCCTTACTCGAACTGGCTGAAGCTCGGCTTGCGTTTTTCGAAGAACGCCTGAAACGCTTCGCGGGCTTCGGGCGCAACCAGCATCCGCGCGAAGTGCGCGGCTTCGTCCTCCATGCGCGCGCTCACTTCATGCGTCTGCGCGCCCTTCATCAACGACTTGGTCACACGCAGCGACGATGCCGGCAGCATCGCCAGCCGCTTCGCTTTGTCGAACGCGTAGGCGTCGAGCTCGCCTGCGTCGATCGCGCCATTCACGAAGCCCATGCGGATCGCTTCGTTCACGTCGAACGCTTCGCCGAGCAGGAGCTTTTCCGCCGCGCGCTGATAACCCGCCGTGCGCGGCAGCAAAAGACTCGACGCCGCTTCGGGACACAATCCGAGCTGCGAGAACGGCAGCGAGAACTTCGCGTTCGTGCTCGCGTAGACGATGTCGCAATGCAGGAGCATCGTCGTGCCTATGCCCACCGCCGTCCCCGCGACCGCCGCCACGATCGGCTTCGGAAAGCCGCTGATGCGCCGCAGGAACTGGAACACGGGCGCGTCGAGACCCTTGGGCGGATCGTTCAGAAAATCCTCGAGATCATTGCCCGCGCTGAACGTACTGCCGTTCGCGCGAATCAGCACCGCCCGCACGGTCGCGTCCATCTCGGCTTCGTAGAGGCCGTCGGCCATTTCCTGATACATCGCCGCGGTGATCGCGTTCTTCTTTTCCGGACGATTGAGCACGATGCTCAGCACGCCGTCCGCGCGTTCGATCTGAATGTCCATCCGCTGTCTCCTTCATGCCGGTCCGCGAGCGACGACACTCGCGGACCATTCACGATCAAAGGCGTTCGATGATGCCCGCCGCGCCCATGCCGGTGCCGACGCACATCGTCACCATGCCGTACTTCAGGTTGCGCCGGCGCAGACCGTGCACGACCGTCGATGCGCGGATCGCGCCCGTCGCGCCGAGCGGATGGCCGAGCGCAATCGCACCGCCGAGCGGGTTGACCTTCGACGGGTCGAGACCGAGATCGCCGATCACCGCGAGCGCTTGCGCCGCGAAGGCTTCGTTCAGTTCGATCCAGTCGATGTCGTCCTGCTTCAGCCCTGCCGCCTTCAACGCGGCCGGAATCGCTTCCTTCGGCCCGATGCCCATGATTTCCGGCGGCACGCCGCGCACCGCGAAGCTCACGAAGCGCGCGAGCGGCGTCAGGTTGAACTGCTTCAGAACCTTTTCCGACACGACGATCAGCGCGCCCGCGCCGTCCGAGGTCTGCGAACTGTTTCCCGCCGTGACCGAGCCCTTGTTCGCGAAGACGGGACGCAGCTTCGCCAGCCCTTCCAGGTTGGTTTCGCGCGGGCCTTCATCGAGCCTGATTTCGCGATTATTCGTGCGCACTTCGCCCGATGCGAGATCCGGAAAACGCTCGTTCAGCGTGTAGGCGGCGATTTCGTCCGCGAATTCGCCCGCCTGTTGCGCGGCCAGCGCGCGGCGATGCGACTCCACCGCGAACGCGTCCTGCGCCTCGCGGCTCACCTTCCAGCGTTCCGCGACCTTTTCCGCCGTCAGGCCCATGCCGTACGCAATGCCGACGTCTTCATTGCGATCGAAGATATGCGGCGACAGCGACGGCTTGTTGCCCATCATCGGCACCATGCTCATTGATTCGCAGCCCCCCGCGATCATCGCCTCGGCTTCACCCACGCGGATGCGGTCCGCCGCCATCGCGAGCGCGGTCAGGCCCGACGCGCAGAAACGGTTCACCGTCACGCCGCCGACCGTGTTGGGCAAGCCCGACAGCAGCGCGCCCATGCGAGCGACGTTCAGACCTTGCTCGGCTTCGGGAATCGCGCAGCCGACGATCGCGTCTTCGATCACGCTCGTGTCGAGTCCCGGCACTTGCCCGACCGCGGATTTGATCGCGTGAACGAGCAGCTCGTCGGGGCGCGTGTTCTTGAACACGCCACGCGGCGCCTTGCCGATCGGCGTGCGGCTCGCGGCGACGATGTATGCGTCTTGAAGTTGTTTGCTCATTGATTGCTCCGCGATTAGTTGCGAACCGGCTTGCCGGTCTGCAGCATGCCCATGATTCGCTCTTGCGTCTTCTGCGTGCCGAGCAGTTCGACGAACGCGCGGCGCTCGAGCGCCAGCAGCCATTCTTCGTCGACGAGACTGCCCGCTTCGACATCGCCGCCGCAGACCGCTTCCGCGATGCGGCTCGCGATCAGATAGTCGTGGTCGCTGATGAAGCGCCCGTCGCGCATGTTCACGAGCGACGCCTTGATCGTCGAGATCGCCGAGCGCCCCGCCACCGGCACCTGCTTCACGCGCAATGGCGGCCGATAGCCCGATGCGCTCAACGCACGCGCCTCGCTCTTCGCGATGTCGAGCAACTCGTGCACGTTGAAGACGATCGTGTCGGACGGCTTCAGATAGCCCATCGCGCGGGCATCGAATGCGGACGACGAGACTTTCGCCATCGCCGCGTTCTCGAAAGATTTCTGCAGGAACTTGAGCAGATCGCTGGTCGCATTGACCGCGCCCGCTGCTTCCGCCGCGCGCAGCGCGGCCTCCTTCAGACCGCCGCCCGCCGGCACCAGACCGACGCCCACTTCCACGAGACCGATATAGCTCTCGACATGCGCGACGCGCTTCGCCGAATGCAGCAGCAGTTCGCAACCGCCGCCGAGCGCGAGGCCCGACACAGCCGACACCACCGGCACGTTTGCGTACTTCACGCGCAGCATGCCTTGCTGAAACTTCTTCACGAACGGATCGATGCCTTTGGCGCCGCCCATCATGAACGCGGGCATCGCTTCTTCGAGATTCGCGCCCGCCGAGAACGGGCCACCCGGCGCGCCGAGTTGCAGCGACGTCGGCTGCCAGATCACCACGCCGCGATATGCCTTCTCCGCGAGTTCGATAGCCTGCGTGAGGCCGTCGATCACGCCCGGGCCGATGGTGTTCATTTTGGTCTTGAACGAGACGATCACGACATCGCCGTCGTCACGATCGAGCCAGGCGCGGACGCTCCCGGTTTCGAACAGCGTCTTGCCGAAGGTCTTCGGATCGGCGCCCGTCACGCCTTCGAGCGGCGCGCGGAACACCTGCTTCTCATAGACGGGCAGCGCCGAACGCGGTTCGAAGCGCTTCGATTTCGGCGACCACGATCCTTCGTTCGTGTGCACGCCGTTCTTTTCGGCGACCGGACCTTCGAGCACCCACGCGGGCAGCGGCGCGTTCGAGAGCGCCTTGCCCGCATCGATATCCTCCTGCACCCACTTCGCGACTTGCTGCCAGCCCGCCGCCTGCCAGCTTTCGAACGGCCCCTGATTCCATCCGAAGCCCCAGCGGATCGCGAGATCGACGTCCCGGGCATTGTCCGCGATCGATTCGAGATGCACCGCGATGTAGTGGAACACGTCGCGGAAAATCGCCCACAGGAATTGCGCCTGCTTGTTGTCGGTTTCGCGCAGGAGCTTGAAGCGCTCGGCGGGCGGACGCTTCAGGATGCGGCCGATGAGCTCGTCGGCCTTCGCGCCGCCATCGACGTAAGCAGCCGTTTTCGGATCGAGCACCTTGATCGCGCGTCCTTCCTTGCGATAGAAACCCGCGCCCGTCTTCTGGCCGAGCGCGCCATTCTTCACCAGCGCTTCGAGCACCGGCGGCGTCTTGTAGACAGAGAAGAACGGATCGTCGGGCAGGTTGTCCTGCATCGTCTTGATGACGTGGGCCATCGTGTCGAGACCGACGACATCCGCGGTGCGGAACGTCGCCGACTTCGCGCGGCCGAGTCGCGCGCCGGTCAGGTCGTCGACTTCATCAAAGCGCAGGCCGAACTTCTCCGCTTCGGCAATCACCGCGAGAATCGAGAAAACGCCGACGCGGTTCGCGATGAAGTTCGGCGTGTCCTTCGCGCGCACGACGCCTTTGCCGATCACGCTCGTCAGGAAGGTTTCGAGCTGGTCGAGAATCTCGGGCTTCGTGGATTCGGTCGGGATCAGCTCGACCAGGTGCATATAGCGCGGCGGATTGAAAAAGTGCACACCGCAAAAGCGCGACTTCAGTTCGTCGGAGAAGCCGTCCGACAAAGCCGTGATCGACAGGCCCGACGTGTTGCTCGCGAAAATCGCGTGCGGCGCGATATGCGGCGACACTTTCTTGTAGAGATCGTGCTTCCAGTCCATGCGCTCGGCGATGGCCTCGATCACGAGGTCGCATTCGGCGAGCTTCGCGATGTCGTCGTCGTAGTTGGCGGGCTCGATGTATTGCGCGTCGTCCTTCACGCCGAACGGCGCGGGTGACAGCTTCTTCAGGTTCTCGATGGCCTTCAGCGCGATGCCGTTTTTCGGGCCTTCCTTTGCGGGAAGATCGAAGAGCAGGACGGGCACACGCGCGTTGATCAGATGCGCGGCGATCTGCGCGCCCATCACGCCCGCGCCGAGCACGGCGACTTTCTTGATGTTCAGGGTGCTCACAGGTTTGTCACTCCGGGGTTCGTGAACGTGGGTTGATTCGGTTTGCTTTCGGCGCCCTTGGAACGACTGGTGCGACGGACCGTGCGCCGTCCAAGCCGCGAGAGTTTTGTGTGGGCACTCGCTACGGAGCCTACGAACACTTGGCAAGCATGGCCAAACTGCGTGTGACCGCGGGCGTCTCGAGCTGCTTTCCTTGGCTACCTTCTTTGCAGCAGCAAAGAAAATGACTGCCGCCCCCGCACAGGGGCAACGCCGATAGACCAATAAAAAACGGGATCCGGCAAAAGCCCAAATAAATCAGAAAAGCGCTTCGTCGTAGTCCATCATCGGCTTGGCCCCGGCACGGGCAGCCCGAATCGTCGAAGCGGTCTCAGGCAGCAGCTTGGCGAAGTAAAACCGCGCGGTGGCGAGCTTGGCCTTATAGAAGGCATCGCCGGAAGGGGCATTGTCCAAAGCAACCCGTGCCATCCGCGCCCAGAAGTACGAAAACACCAGATGCCCGACCGTACGCAAATACGGCACGGCCGCAGCGCCCACTTCATCAGGATTCTGCATGGCCTTCATGCCGATCTCCATGGTGAGCTTCTGCACCTTGTCGCCGATATCCGCGAGCGGGTTGATGAACTCCTGCATCTCCGGCTTTACGCCTTCCTGCTCGACGAAATCGGCAACGAGCTTGCCGAAGCGCTTCAGCTTGGCGCCCATGTCACCGAGAATCTTGCGCCCGAGCAGATCGAGCGCCTGAATGGAGTTCGTGCCCTCGTAGATCATGTTGATGCGCGCATCGCGGACATACTGCTCCATGCCCCATTCGGAGATGAAGCCATGGCCGCCGTAGATCTGCATCGCCATATTCGTGCCTTCGAACGCGTTGTCCGTCAGGAAGGCCTTGATCACCGGCGTGAGCAGCGCGACGAAATCAGCGGCCTCTTGACGCACGGACTCGTCCGCGTGCGAGAGTTCCTTGTCGATATTGAGCGCCGCCCAGTACGTGAACGCGCGGCCCGCTTCGGCATAGGCCTTCTGCGTGAGCAGCATGCGGCGCACGTCCGGATGCACGATGATCGGATCGGCAGGCTTCTCCGGTGCCTTCGGGCCGGTGAGCGAGCGCATCTGCAAGCGCTCTTTCGCATACACGAGCGAGTTCTGATACGCGACCTCGGTCAGGCCGAGACCCTGCATGCCGACGCCCAGCCGCGCGGCGTTCATCATCACGAACATCGCGTTCAAGCCCTTGTTGGCCTCGCCGACGAGCCAACCCTTTGCGCCGTCGAGATTCATCACGCAGGTCGCGTTGCCGTGGATGCCCATCTTGTGCTCGATCGAGCCGCACTTGATGCCGTTGCGTTCACCGATCGCACCGTTCGCATCGGGGACGAACTTCGGCACGATGAAAAGCGAGATGCCCTTCGTTCCCATCGGCGCGCCCGGCAGACGCGCGAGCACCAGATGAACGATGTTCTCGGCCATGTCGTGCTCACCGCTCGAGATGAAGATCTTTGTGCCGGTGAGTGCGTAGGAACCGTCGGAATTCGGCTCGGCTTTCGTGCGCAGGATGCCGAGATCCGTTCCGCAATGCGGTTCCGTCAGGCACATCGTGCCGGTCCACTCGCCCGAGACGAGTTTCGATAGATAGGTCGACTTTTGCTCCGGCGTGCCGTGCGCGTGCAGGCATTCGTACGCGCCGTGCGAGAGACCGGGATACATCGTCCAGGCCTGATTCGCCGAGTTGAGCATTTCGTAAAGCGCGTTGTTCACGAACGCAGGCAAGCCCTGACCGCCGTACTCGGGATCGCACCCGAGTGCGGGCCAGCCCGCATCGATGTACTGGCGGTAGGCCTCTTTGAAGCCGGCTGGCGTCCTGACGACGCCGTCGCCCTCGTAAGTGCAGCCTTCGCGGTCGCCGCTCTGGTTGAGCGGAAACACGACTTCGGAGCAGAACTTGCCGGCTTCCTCGAGCACCTGATTGATGGTGTCGGCGTCGAGGTCGGCATGCCGCGGCATGCTCTTCAGTTCAGCTTCCACGTTCAGCACTTCGTGCAGCACGAATTGCATGTCGCGAAGGGGGGCGGCGTACTGTCCCATGAGTCTCTCCAGTTTCTTCAAGCTTCTGGTTGCGCGCCGCCGAGCCACCTTCTCGATGCGAACGGCGCCGCTAACGGCTGTCGGTGTGTTGTGATGTCAGATTCGTCGCCGTATTCGCCGCCGGTTGAGGGATGCCCGTTCCGGCTCCCGCATTCGACGTCTGATACGACACGATCGTCTTTTCGAGCGCGTCCCGCGTCAGTTGCACGGCTTCCGGCAGATGCAGGAAGCGCGCGTCGTGATGCAGGCCGAGCGTGAAGCTGTACAGCTCGAAAAGCATCAGATGCGGGTCCGTCTCCGGCTTCAGATGCCCTTCGTCCTTCGACTGGCGGATCGCGCGCAAGAGCGCCTCGCGCCACATGCTCACGCTGTGCACGAGCTGCTCGCGCACGGCGCTCGCGGCGCGGTCGTCGTACTCCACCGCTCCGCTGATATAGATACAACCCGTGGTCACTTCCTGGATGCGCTTCTCCATCCAGCGATTCATCATCGCGCGCAATCGCGGCAGGCCGCGCGCTTCACGCAGACTCGGAAAGAACACTTCATCTTCGAAGCGCCGGTGGTACTCGCGCACCACCTCCACCTGCAAGTCCTCGCGCGACCCGAAATGCGCAAACACACCGCTCTTGCTCATTTGCATCCGCTCGGCCAGCAGGCCGATCGTCAGCCCTTCCAGCCCGTCCCGACTTGCCAACTCCAGCGCTGCGTCGAGAATCGCGGCCCGCGTCTGTTCGCCTTTTCGCATGATGTCCCTACCGTTCTTATGTGACCCGTAAAATCGAACGGCCGTTCTATTATTGTGGCCGAACGCTGGTGATACAAGCAAATTTTTAGATACGCGTTTCTAAAACGCTAGGGCATGTCTATAGGATAAATCTCAACAATGCCTGCGCCCATTGTCGCGTTTTATGTACGGACTGCCTGTAAGTGACTGCCCGAGTTCCCGATTCGTGGGATCCTTTACCTGACGATGCTTGTAGTCCAGTATTCTTGCGCAATCGCTGCTAAATAGCAGTTAATCGTACTGACCAATGGTGATCATTTTCATCATGAGGCGATAAGTGTTGTACGCAAGCCAACTCAGCGCCCGCTCCGTAACAGGCCGCGACGCATAGTGTTTTTCATCGATCGGGCGGCCTTCGTCAAACGCCTGAAGAATGGCATCGTGCAATCCGGCGATTTCGGCGTGATTCACGAGCACCATGTTGGCCTCGTTGTTGAGCACGAGCGACAGCGCATCGAGGTTCGATGAGCCGATGGTGGCCCAATCCGCGTCGACGACCGCGACCTTGCCGTGAAGCATCGTCTTTTCATACTCGGCGATCCGCACGCCGTGCTTCAGCAGGTTGCCGTAGAGGAACGGCGTCGCGTAGTCGAGAGCCACGAATTCCTTGCGACCGATGACCAGCGACACGCGTACGCCACGCTCGGCCGCGTTGACGAGCGCGCGCCTCAACTTGCGCCCCGGCATGAAGTAAGGATTCGCGAGCAACACTTCGCTCTCGGCGTGGGCGATTGCCCGCAGATACGCCTTTTCGATCGCGCGACGATTCAGCAAGTTGTCGCGCGCGACGAACGCGATGCACGGCTGGTCCACCGCGTGAATTTCACCGAGCCGCGCGCGCCGGCGCGCCAGCATCGCGCGGCGTGCGTTCCATCGGCCGGGCCCGCGATCGTTTTCCTGCTGCTCGCAACCCGGCTGCGACGGCTGCCGCGGCTTCACGCCGAGCCGAATGCGCTGCCATTGAAGGTCGAACGCTTCGATCACGTCCTTCACGACGGGGCCTTGCGCCTCCATCGCGAAATCCCAGCGCGGCCGTTCGAGACGCGTGCCGTTCTGATCGTAGTCGTCGACGATATTGATGCCGCCGCAAAACGCATACGTCTCGTCGATCAGCGCGAGCTTGCGATGCGTGCGCGAGAAGCCGAGCGGCCCGAACAGCAGATGCGGGTTGTAAATACGATGCTCGACGCCGCGCTCCTGCCAGAGCTTGAACATCGGCAGATTGCTTTCCGTGCCGATGCCATCCGTGATCACACGCACCTTGAGGCCGCGTTCGGCGGCGCGCACGAGCGCATCGGAGACGGCGCGACCGATGTCGTCGTTGGCAAAGATGTACGTTTCCAGCGACACCGACTTGCGCGCGTTGTCGATCCGCTCGATCAACGCCGGGAAGAATTGCACGCCGCACTTGAAGAGCCGAACGTGGTTGCCGGACGTGAAGCAAAGGCGCGGCGGTCGACGGCCCAGAAACAGCGCCTGGCGCAGCCGCTTGAAACTGCGCCGTGGACGCAGTCCGATCATCGGTTATGCGCCGCGAGGCGCTCGGGCAATTGCAGGATGGCTTCCCGGTTCGACCACGAGAAGCATCGGTCGGCGGCCTCGCGAAACGGCAGCCACAGATGCGCGGTGTGCTCGCGCGGCGCGAGCGTCACTTCGAGACAATGCGGCACGAGCAGGCTGAACTGATGCTCGGTGTTGCGCGTGATGCCTTCGGCGTAACGATGCCGCCATTGCGGATAGATTTCGTACTGAATGCTGTGATGCCAGTCGAGCAGCGCGTTCTCGGGCACGAGCGTGCTGCCGATCACGATACCCGTCTCTTCCTCAACCTCGCGCGCGGCGGTCTCGATCAGCGGTTCGTCGATACGATCCTTCGAGCCTGTCACCGATTGCCAGAAACCCTTGTGATCCGCACGTTCGATGATGAGCACATCGAGTTCCGGCGTATGAATGACGACGAGCACGGATTCAGGGATTTTGGGCGGCTTCTGCATGTCTTTATGAATGCGCGTTTCATTATTTGTCTGTGCCCAAAGACTGTAACGCAAAAAGTGAAAAAGGCGCACCCGGCGCCTTTTTCATCACATCGACAACGAAGCGGCTCAGTGCGCCTTCTGCTCCGGCTGACGCAGACGGATGTGGAGCTCGCGCAACTGGCGCTCGTTCACTTCGCTCGGCGCCTGCGTGAGCAGATCCTGCGCGCGCTGCGTCTTCGGGAACGCGATCGTGTCGCGGATCGAATCGGCGCCGGACATCAACGTGACGATGCGGTCCAGACCGAACGCGATGCCGCCGTGCGGCGGCGCGCCATACTGAAGCGCGTCGAGCAGGAAGCCGAACTTCAGGCGCGCTTCTTCCGCGCCGATCTTCAGCGCGCGGAACACCTTGCTCTGCACGTCTTCCTGGAAGATACGCACCGAACCGCCGCCGATTTCCCAGCCGTTCAGCACCATGTCGTATGCCTTCGCAAGGCAGCGGCCCGGGTCGGTTTCGAGGTACTCGAGGTGCTCGTCCTTCGGGCTCGTGAACGGGTGATGCGCGGCCACGTAACGGTTCTCTTCCTCGTCGTACTCGAACATCGGGAAGTCGATGACCCACAACGGCTTCCAGCCGGTTTCGAGCAGGCCGGTCGCCTTGCCGAATTCCGAATGGCCGATCTTCAGGCGCAGCGCGCCGAGGCTGTCGTTCACGACCTTCGCGCGATCCGCCGCGAAGAAGATGATGTCGCCGTCCTGCGCCGCCGTGCGCTCCATGATCGCCGCGAGCGCCGCGTCATGCAGGTTCTTGACGATTGGGCTTTGCAGGCCGTCGCGGCCGCGGCTCTTGTCGTTGACCTTGATCCACGCGAGGCCCTTCGCGCCGTAGATGCGCACGAACTCCGTGTAGCCGTCGATGTCGCCGCGCGACAGTTCGCCGCCCTTCGGCACGCGCAGCGCCGCGACTCGGCCGTCCTTCGAGTTGGCCGGCATGCTGAACACCTTGAAGTCGACGTCCTTCACCGCATCCGTGAGGTCGGCAAATTCGAGCTTCACGCGCAGATCGGGCTTGTCCGAACCGAAGCGGCGCATCGCTTCCGAGTACAGCATGACCGGGAATTTTGCGGGCAGCGCGACGTCCATCGTCTCCTTGAAGACGTGACGGATCATCTCTTCGAACAGATCGCGGATTTCCTGCTCGTTCAGGAACGAGGTTTCGCAGTCGATCTGCGTAAATTCCGGCTGACGGTCGGCGCGCAGGTCTTCGTCGCGGAAGCATTTGGTGATCTGGTAGTAGCGGTCGAAGTTCGCGACCATCAGCAATTGCTTGAACAATTGCGGCGACTGCGGCAGCGCGAAGAACTGACCCGCGTTCACGCGCGATGGCACGAGGTAATCGCGCGCGCCTTCCGGCGTGCTCTTGGTCAGCATCGGCGTTTCGATGTCGATGAAGCCTTGCGCGTCGAGATACTTGCGCACTTCCATGGCGACGCGGTAGCGCAGGCGCAGGTTCTTCTGCATCTGCGGACGGCGCAGATCGAGCACGCGATGCGTGAGGCGCGTGGTCTCCGACAGGTTGTCGTCGTCGAGCTGGAACGGCGGCGTAACCGATGCGTTCAGCACGGTCAGCTCGTGGCACAGCACTTCGATCTTGCCGCTCGTGAGGTTCGCGTTGACCGTGCCTTCAGGACGCTCGCGCACGACGCCCTTCACCTGTACGCAGAATTCGTTGCGCACGCCTTCAGCCACCTTGAACATCTCGGCGCGGTCCGGATCGCAGACGACCTGAACGAGCCCTTCGCGATCGCGCAAGTCGATGAAGATAACGCCACCGTGATCGCGGCGGCGATGCACCCAGCCGCACAGCGAAACGGTTTGGCCCAGGCGGGCCTCGGTCACCAGACCGCAGTATTCAGATCGCATCGACATGATGTTTGTGTCTTTCGTTGTTCGTTGATCAACGGCTCGCGCGTTCGGGTCTCGCTCTTTCGGTCGGCGGACTCCAGGCTCGCGCGCGCCGGCATTACATCGGCGGCTCGGTGGGGCGGCGGGCGGGCGCGACCGGCGTCGGCGCGCTCGGGGCGGGGGCCACCACGCCCATCGAGACGATGTACTTCAGTGCGGCGTCGACGGTCATGTCCAGTTCGACCACTTCGCTTTTCGGCATCATGAGGAAGAAGCCGGACGTCGGGTTCGGCGTCGTCGGCACGTAGACGCTCACGTGCTCTTCGCCGAGATGATTCAGCACGTCGCCGCCCGGAATGCCTGTCAGAAAGCCAATGGTATACGAGCCCTTGCGCGGATATTCGATCAGCAGCGCCTTGCGGAACGCGTTACCGCTCGAAGAGAGCAACGTATCCGATACTTGTTTCACACTCGTATACAAAGGCCCGACCACCGGGATATGGCGCAGGATGGCGTCCCACCATTTCACGAGCTTCTGGCCAACGAAGTTCTGCGTCAATAATCCGACGATGAAAATGAAGGCAATCGTCAGCACGGCGCCCACGCCCGGCAGGTGAAAGCCGACGACGCGCTCGGGCTGCCACGATTCCGGAAGGAGCAGGAGCGTCTGGTCCATCGTCCCGATGACGAGGCCCAGTACCCACAAGGTGATCGCGAGCGGCACCAGCACGAGCAGGCCGGTGAGGAACACGGATTTCAGCGTAGTCTTTTTCGTGGTCATTTAACGGGGCGGAGGCTGCGCCGGCTCCCGATCGTGTCGGAAATCCGGCTTGGCAGGCGAGCCGCGCCCAAATTGCGCGCGGTCGGCGAGGTCATCTGCGCGCCATAGGCCAGGCGGACTGGCGATCCGGCGCTTCAGGCAGCGTCCGACGATGTGGAGGCGCCCGCCGCGGGCTTGGCGGCATCCGACGATGACGTGCTTGCCGGCGTTGCGTCGCCCGAATTCGCGTTGCCGGAGCCAGAGGTCGCAGCGTCCTCCGTTTTCGTTGCCGGTGCGCTGCCCTTCGAACCGTTATTGCCGCTTCGAAAATCGGTGACATACCAACCCGAGCCTTTCAGCTGGAATCCGGCGGCGGTCACCTGCTTCGAGAACGTATCCTTTCCGCAGGCAGGGCATTGCGTGAGCGGCGCATCGCTCAGTTTCTGAAGCACGTCTTTTTCGTGGCCGCAGTGTGCGCAGCGGTACGCGTAAATCGGCATGGCACTCTTCCTACAATGATCTGTCGACGCTTGCAAAGCCTTGAATTATAGCCGCAAACTTGACCCGCAATTTTCCGCAGGACGGGCACAAGCTTGATCGCCCGGTATTTCGGGGCGCCGTCGGCGGTTTTCAAGTCGGCCGGCTCAGATTCGTCGCCAGGTCATCCACCGTTCGCGGCCGGCGAATACGGGAATCGAGCCGCTCACCTCGCGGTCTTCGGTCAACTCGAAGTGCGGCGACAGCAGCGCGTCCAGTTCGCCGCGCCCGATGCCGAAAGGCGGCCCTTTCGGCGTCGACCCGATGAAAAAGAAGCCGGCGAGCAGCGCACCCGGTTCGAGCAACGCAGCCATCCGGGTGGCGTAGTCCTGCCAGCGGACTTTCGGCAGCGCGCACAGAAAGGCCCGTTCGTAAATCCAGTCGGGCGAAAAAGGCGGCGCGTATGCGAAGAAATCCGCCTCTTCGACGACGTCCGCATGCGCGCCGAGTCGCGCACGCGCCGCTTCAACGGCGCCCGAGGAGAAGTCGATCGCGCGCACCGGCCAGCCGCGTTCGGCCAGGTAAAGCGCTTCGTACGCGCTGCCGCAGCCTGGAATGAGCACATTCTGCGCATGGCGCGACTCGACGAACGTCTTGAACATTTCCGGGACGCCCGCCTGATCCCACGGCGTGAACCGTCGGTCGAAGCGTTCATCCCAAAAACCCGGCGAATTCGGATCGCGGTTCTGAAAATCGGGAACGTCTGGATTCGTCGGATCGCTCATGATGTCGGCGTTCAGTGAAGCAAAAACTGCGCGACCACGACACCCGCGCCCGCCATCGCAACGAGGCCGGCGACGAGCAGCGTCACCAGCAGGCGGTTCGTGCGCTTTTGCTCGGCTAAAAGCATCCGCATGAGTTCGTCACTGCCGCTCCTCGGCGCGTCGTGGCGCTCCGCAAGAATATGGTGAACCAGTCGCGGCAACTGTGGAATCGTCTTGCTCCACTGCGGCGCTTCCATCTGCAGGCGCTCGTACCAGCCGCGCCAGCCAATCTGCTCGTTCATCCAGCGCTCGAGATACGGCTTGGCCGTTTTCCACAGATCGAGCTCCGGGTCGAGGGAGCGCCCGAGCCCTTCGACGTTGAGCATCGTCTTTTGCAGCAGTACGAGTTGCGGCTGGATCTCGACGTTGAAGCGGCGCGACGTCGAGAAAAGGCGCATCAGCACCTGCCCGAGCGAAATGTCCTTCAGCGCGCGATCGAAGTACGGCTCGCACACCGCGCGAATCGCGCTTTCCAGCTCCTCGACGCGCGTGCTCGGCGGCACCCAGCCGGATTCCAGATGCAGCGTCGCGACACGGTGATAGTCGCGCTTGAAGAACGCCAGAAAATTCTGGGCGAGGTAGTTCTTGTCGAAGTCCGACAACGCCCCGACGATGCCGAAGTCCAGCGCGATATAACGCCCGAACGTCGCCGGATCAAGGCTGACCTGAATGTTGCCGGGGTGCATGTCGGCGTGGAAGAAGCCGTCGCGGAACACTTGCGTGAAGAAAATCTCGACGCCCTCGCGCGCGAGCTTCGGGATATCGACGCCGGCCGCACGCAGCGTTTCCACCTGGCTGATCGGCACGCCGACCATGCGCTCCATGACGAGCACCGTCGGCGCCGACAGATCCCAGTACATTTCCGGCACTTGCAGCAGATCGAGGCCCTGGAAGTTTCGGCGCAACTGGCTGCCGTTGGCGGCCTCGCGCATCAGGTCGAGCTCGTCGTGCAGATATTTGTCGAATTCGGCGACGACTTCGCGCGGCTTCAGGCGACGGCCGTCCGCCCACAGGCGCTCGGCCCACGTCGCGATATCGCGCAGCAACGCGAGGTCGGAGTCGATCACGGGAAGCATGCCCGGGCGCAGCACCTTCACCGCAACCGACTTGCCCGCGTGCTCGCCGTACCTGATCTTCGCGAAATGCACCTGCGCGATCGACGCGCTCGCCACCGGCACGCGCTCGAAATCGTCGAACAGTTCGTCGATGGGCGCACCGAGCGACTTTTCGATGATGGACACCGCCACCGCCGAATCGAACGGCGGAACCTGATCCTGAAGCTTGGCGAGTTCATTGGCGACATCGACGGGCAAAAGATCGCGCCGCGTCGACAGCACCTGCCCGAACTTCACGAAGATCGGTCCGAGGCTTTCCAGCGCGAGCCGCAGACGGATGCCGCGCTCGATCTCGAACCGGCGGCCGAAGGTCGTGATGCGCATGAGAAAGCGCACGCGTCGATCGTCGATGCCGCTCATCACGAGTTCATCGAGCCCGAAGCGGACGATCGTGAAAAAAATCTTGAGAAAACGCAGAAAACGCATGGTTCGAATTCGCTTCAGCTCGTTATTCGTGCGAGTCGCGCACAGACTCGCCGCCGGTTCGCGCTGAGGCACCGCTTGCCGGCCGTGGTTGTTCGGTTCGTTGTCCGCTTTGTTGCTCGATTCTTTCGATGCGCTTTTCGACGCGCGCAAGCGCATCGCGCGTTCTCGAAAGCTCGGCGTTGAACGCGTCGAGCGCGCTCTTGCGCACGAGTTGCGGCCGCTCGTCGAGGAAGTATTCGGTGAAAGTGTCCAGCAGATTCCGCCCGGTGCGCTGCGCCTGCTCCTGCACCGCCCGCGCGACGAGTCCCACGCGATGCGCAGGCGCGTCGCCGATCACGCGCGCCAGATCCTCTTCGGGATCCCAGCGCAGATGCTCCGCGAGCTTTGCGAGGGTCGTCGCAAACTCCGCGTCGCCTTCGATCCGGACATGCTTCATCACCGCGGCCTGACCGCCTTGCAGAAATACCGGCAGCGCGTCGAGCGGAACGGCGATCGTCACGTCGAATGCGCCCGCCTCGGCGTCGGTGGTCGCGGCAAAAAGGCCATCAGCTTGCACCGCGAGCGCGATCGAAACCGGCGTGCACGACAGCTTCACACGCTTGCTCGCGTACGGCTTGAGGCGTTCGAGCGCCCAAGGCTCACGCACGAGCAGATGATTCACGGCGGCCGCGAATCCACTGGATACGGTCTTCATGGCGGGATTTGCTACGGAACGGGCGGATTCGTCTGCGTTCGTCATCGATTCGGAGATAAAAAAACCCGCGCAAGCGGTGGCTCGCGCGGGTCCTATTCTACGGGGTAAATCTGCGCGAGACGCTTTCGCGCGGTTTCCCATAACTATCTCGACATACGCTGCGCAGACCGCGCCGGACAGCAACGCGGTGGCGCTCTACAGATTTGCGCTTGCCGGCATCAACTTACCTGCTGAATCCCCGCCAGCAGCCAGCCTTCATTGCCGACTTTTTGCTTCGACAGGTTCCACACCTCGACGAACGGCTCTGCCGCCGCGCCTTCCGACTCGCGGATGAGACCGTGGAAGCGCACGCTAGCGAGGTACTCGTTCGGGCGATCTTCGACGCCTAGCAGATCGGCGTTGAGCTGCACCACGTCCGTGCGGTTCGGCGCGCTGCCGCGGGCATCGACGTCGAGTTTCACTTCGGCGAACATTTCGGGCGTCGTGAATTCGCGGATGTCGTTGACATTGCCGCGGTCCCACGCGTCCTGAAGTCGCACGAAGTATACCTTCGCGTTACGCAAGAATGCGTCGGTGTCGAAGCCAGCCGGCACGTTTGGATTCACGGCCGGTTGCGGCGCCGCGGATTCGATGTAGTTCGCGCCGAAGCCGCTCGGCTGTTGCGGCACTTGCGGCGGGTCTTGGTTCAGGCTCGTGCGCGCGGAGGCGCCGTACGGCGAACCCGAGGCCGAACCCGCACCAGCGTATGCAGGCGTGTTATTGCCCTGACGCTTGCGCATGATGAAGCGGAACAGCATGACGGCCGCCAGCACGATCAAGGCAATGATGATCATGTTGGCCATCGCGCCGGCGAACGCTTCGCCCAGCCCGAAGTGCGACAGCAGCGCCGCGATACCGAGACCCGCCGCAAGACCGGCAATCGGTCCGAGCCAGCGATTGCGCGCGGGTTGCGCCGCTGCCGGTGCAGCGGGCGCGGGCTGGGCGCGCTGAGCCTGCGCCGCCTGCCCCTGCTGCATGGATTGCGACGGCGGCGTGGCTTGATGCTGCTGCGTCGCCGTGGCCGACTGACGGCCCATGCTGCGGCCGCTGCCCATGCGCTTGGCTTCCGCCGTTTCCGCGAAGATTGCGCCGGCCGCAATAACGCCAGCCAGCGCCAAGATTCCGGCCTTCCTGAAAAAGAAGCTCAGGAAACCCCGGGATTGGGGTTTGCGCGAATCGAACATATCGAATCCTTAAGAGAGTGGAACACTAAAATTTTGTCCCGACGTGTAACGCTACCACGCCACCTGACAAATTGTAATATTCGACTCGATCCAGGCCTGCTTGTTCCATCATCGTTTTCAAAGTTTCCTGGTCCGGGTGCATGCGGATCGACTCGGCGAGGTACCGATAGCTGTCCGCATCTTTGGCCACTTTTTCGCCAAGCCACGGCAAAATCTTGAAACTGTAGATATCGTACGGCTTTTTGAGCGGTTCCCACACCTTCGAGAATTCCAGCACGAGAAGCTTGCCACCCGGCTTCAGCACGCGGGTCATTTCCGCCAGCGCACGGTCCTTGTGCGTCATATTACGAAGACCGAAAGCAACCGTAACAACATTGAAATAATTGTTTGGGAACGGAATCTTCTCCGCGTCGCACAGCAATGCGGGCGTCAGCACGCCTTTGTCGATAAGCCGGTCGCGGCCCACCCGCAGCATCGATTCGTTGATGTCCGTGTGCCAGACTTCGCCGGTTTCGCCTGCCTGCCTGGCAAAGGCCATCGCCAGATCACCCGTGCCGCCCGCGATATCCAGCACCTTGTAGCCCGCCCGCACCTTGGCCTGCCCGATCGTGAAGTGCTTCCAGATCCGATGCAGTCCGCCGGACATCAGGTCGTTCATCAAGTCGTAGTTGCCAGCAACGGAGTGGAACACGCCCGCCACTTTCTTCGCCTTGTCCTGCTCGTCGACCGTTTCGTATCCGAAGTGGGTCTTGCTCATCGCGCTCTTCCTCGCCTGTTGTTCGTTCTATGTATGCGCAATCGTCGCGCCGGCTGTGCGGCCGTATGCCGCAGCCTTGATGCTTAGTGGCAGTGGCCACCGGTTGGTTTGGCTGCCATCGGCGTGTCGCGGTCCACGCCCGCGGCTTCCAGTTTCGCCAGATACTCGCGCCACAATTGGTCCTGCCGCGTCGCCAGGTTGTGCAGGATGTCCCAGGAATAGATGCCCGTATTGTGGCCGTCCGAAAAATTCAGTTGCAGCGCGTAATGCCCGACCGGATCGATGCCGATGATCGTCACCTCGCGCTTGCCGGTCTGCAGGGTTTCCTGGCCCGGTCCGTGGCCCTGCACTTCAGCGGAAGGTGAGTAGACACGCAGCAACTCGAACGGCACGCGATACGACTCCCCGCCGTATTGCAGTTCGAGCACGCGGGATTTCGAATGCACGACGACGCCGGTGGGAATCGGCGTCGTTGAAGTGAGTCCGCTCATGATGTCGTCTTATGGGTGACCAACCTGCGGGCCGAACGCCTGGTTCAGCTCGTTGCGCACCTGCTCGCGCAAGAGCGTCGCCTGCGCGCGGCGTTTCGATAGCTGCGATTCGGACACCGTGCGCTGGCGTGGCGCCCAGATCGGCAGAGGGAAGCGGGAATCGTTGGAAAAGCGTGGAATGATGTGCCAGTGGACGTGCGGCACCTGATTACCGAGGCTCGCCAGATTGATCTTCTCCGGCACGAGCACGCGGCGCATCGCGCGCTCGACGCCGTTCACGGCCGTCATCACGCGCGCACGGTCACCATCCGATAAATCGGACATTTCGGCGACATGCGCGCCCCAGATCACGCGGCACAGTCCCGGCCAGTCGGGCTCGTCAGCGAGGACGACGCGCAATGCGTCGTCCGACCACAGCACCTCACCGCCGTCTTCACGGCAAAACACACAGTCCATCTTGAACCTCTAGCGAATCAACCTCGATTTCGCTATTACACCAGCACGCGCTCGATACCGCCATTGTTCGCGCTTTCGACATACTGTTCCATCCAGTTTTCGCCGAGCACCTTGCGCGCCATTTCCACGACGATATAGTCCGCCTCGATGTTGGCGTCCTCGTTGTAGCGCGACAGGCCCTGCAAGCACGACGGGCAGCTCGTGAGGATTTTCACGTCCTGGCCATTCGGTTGCGGACCTTCGCCGGCCTTGAGCACCGAGCCCGGTTGCGCGCCCGCCGCACCGGCCGCCGCGTTCGCCATGTTGATGGCGTTCGCGCCCGCTTCGGCGACGAGCGGGATTCCGCGCAACCTGGCCGCGCCCTTGCGGATCTCCTCTTCCTTGCGGAAGCGCACTTGCGTCGAAATGTCCGGCCGCGTGACCGCCAGCGTGCCCGACTCGCCGCAGCAACGATCGTTCTTCTCGATCTTGTAGCCGTCGTTCTTGGAGCCCATCAGGTCGTTGACGAGCTTGACCGGGTCCATTGTCTTGATCGGCGAGTGACACGGGTCGTGGTACATGTAGCGCGTGCCCGTCACGCCGTCGAGCTTGATGTTCTTTTCGAGCAGGAATTCGTGAATGTCGATGATCCGGCAGCCCGGGAAGATCTTCTCGAATTCATAGCCCGCAAGCTGGTCATAGCAGGTTCCGCACGACACGACCACGGTCTTGATATCGAGATAGTTCAGCGTATTCGCGACCCGATGGAACAGCACCCGATTGTCCGTGACGATCTTCTCGGCCTTGTCGTACTGCCCCGAGCCGCGCTGCGGATAACCGCAGCACAGATAGCCCGGCGGCAGCACGGTCTGCACGCCCGCTTCCCACAACATGGCCTGCGTCGCGAGCCCGACTTGCGAGAACAGGCGCTCCGAGCCGCAGCCGGGGAAATAGAACACGGCTTCCGAATCGACGGTAGTCGTCTTCGGATTTCGGATGATCGGGACGATCTTGTTGTCTTCGATATCCAGCAGCGCGCGCGCCGTCTTCTTAGGCAGATTGCCCGGCATCTTCTTGTTCATGAAGTGGATCACCTGCGTGACCACGGGCGGCTTGCCGACCGTCGCGGGCGGTTTCGCCGTCTGCTTCTTCGCGAACTTCTTCAGCACGTCGTTGCCGAAGCGCTGCGCCTTGTAGCCGACACCCATCATCGCGGTGCGCGCGAGATTGATGGTCTGCGGATTCGTCGCATTGAGGAAGAACATGCCCGCCGCGTTGCCCGCGTTGAACTTCTTCTTGCCCATCTTGCGCAAAAGATTGCGCATGTTCATCGTGACATCGCCGAAGTCGATCTTCACCGGGCACGGCGTCACGCATTTATGGCAGACCGTGCAGTGATCGGCGACGTCGTTGAACTCGTCCCAATGCTTGATCGATACGCCGCGGCGCGTCTGCTCTTCATACAGGAACGCCTCGACCAGCAGCGAAGTCGCGAGAATCTTGTTGCGCGGGCTGTACAGCAGGTTCGCGCGCGGCACGTGCGTCGCGCAGACCGGCTTGCACTTGCCGCAGCGCAGGCAGTCCTTTATCGAATCGGAAATCGCGCCGATATCCGACTGCTGCATGATGAGCGACTCGTAGCCCATCAGCCCGAAGCTCGGCGTGTAGGCGTTGCGCAGGTCCGCCCCTTCGAACAGCTTGCCCTTGTTGAAGCGACCGTGCGGATCGACGCGCTGCTTGTACGCGCGGAAATCGCCGATTTCCTCTTCGGTCAGAAACTCCAGCTTGGTGATGCCGATACCGTGCTCGCCCGAAATCACGCCATCGAGCGAACGCGCGAGCTTCATGATGCGCGCCACCGCGTGATGCGCGTCCTGCAGCATCTCGTAGTTGTCGGAGTTGACGGGAATGTTGGTGTGCACGTTGCCATCGCCCGCATGCATGTGCAGCGCGACGAACACGCGTCCGCGCAGAACCTGCTTGTGGATGGCCTGCGCTTCGTCGAGGATCGGCTTGAATTCGCCGCCGTTGAAGATCTGGCGCAGTTCCGCGCGAATCTCCTGCTTCCACGAAATGCGCACCGTGCGATCCTGCGCGACGTGGAAGATGTTCGCATCCGGCTGCACGTCAACGCGATCCGCGAGCTTTTCGGCGAGCGCTGCGTAGCCGAGATTGACGAGATAGTGCTGCGCCTCGCGCAACGGCATGTCGAGCTTTTCGCTGACGAAGGTCCAGCGCTCGCGCACGCGCTTGAGCAGGTCGAGCGCCTGCTGCACGCGATCTTCGAGGAGTTCGGCGCTGGGAATTTCGTTCGCGTCGTCGGTCTTGCCGAGCGGCAGCTTGCCGGTGCGGAAGAACGCTTCGAGCGCATCGACGAGTTGCAGCTTGTTCTTGATCGACAGCTCGATATTGATGCGCTCGATGCCGTCCGTGTACTCACCCATGCGGTTGAGCGGGATCACGACGTCTTCGTTGATCTTGAACGCGTTCGTATGCTTTGCGATCGCCGCGGTGCGCGAGCGGTCGAGCCAGAAACGCTTGCGCGCCTCGGCGTTCACGGCGACGAAGCCTTCGCCGCTCTTGCCGTTGGCCATGCGCACGACTTCGGAAGTCGCGGCGGCGACGGCATCGGCGTCATTGCCGACGATATCGCCGATCAGCACCATCTTCGGGAAAGCATTGCGCTTGCTCTTGGTCGCGTAGCCGACCGCGCGCAGATAGCGCTCATCGAGATGCTCCAGGCCGGCGAGAATCGCGCCGCCCTGCTTCGACGTTTCGAAGAGATAGTCCTTGATCTCCACGATGCTCGGAATTGCGTCGCGCGCCTGACCGAAGAATTCGAGGCAAACGGTGCGCGTGTGCGCGGGCATCTTGTGCAGGATCCAGCGCGCGGACGTGATCAGCCCGTCGCAGCCTTCCTTCTGCACGCCGGGAAGGCCGGCGAGGAATTTGTCGGTGACGTCCTTGCCGAGCCCTTCCTTGCGGAACGTGCGGCCGGTGATGTCGAGATTTTCGGTACGCAGAAGTTTCTCGCCCGGCGGACGATTGCCGTCGAACCAGTCGAGCCGGAAGCGCGCCACTTCGACGTCGTGAATCTTGCCGCAGTTGTGATCCAGACGCGTGACTTCGAGCCAGTTGCCTTCCGGATCGACCATGCGCCACCACGCGAGGTTGTCGAGCGCCGTGCCCCACAACACGGCCTTCTTGCCGCCCGCGTTCATCGCGACATTGCCGCCGACGCACGAGGCATCGAGCGAAGTCGGATCGACGGCGAACACGAAGCCCGCCTGCTCGGCCGCCTCGGTGACGCGCCGTGTGACGACGCCCGCGCCGGAGAAAATCGTCGCGACCTTGTGATCGACGCCCGGCAGATCGGTCATTTCGACGGGACCGAGCTGCTCGAGCTTTTCCGTGTTGATGACGGCCGAGAACGGCGTGAGCGGAATCGCGCCGCCCGTATAGCCGGTGCCGCCGCCGCGCGGGATGACGGTGAGTCCCAGTTCGAAGCACGCCTTGATCAGGCCGGCGATTTCGCCTTCGGTGTCCGGCGTCAGCACGACGAACGGGTATTCGACGCGCCAGTCCGTCGCGTCGGTGACGTGCGAGACGCGCGACAGGCCATCGAACTTGATGTTGTCTTTCTGCGTCTCCTTGCCCAGCACGCGCGAAGCGCGCCGGCGCAAGTCGGCCATGCTGCCGAACTCGGAGGCGAAGTCGTCGACGGCGCGGCGCGCGGCGGTAATCAGCAACTGCACGCGCTCGGCGCGCTCGCGGCTGCCGGCTTCGTCGCTATGCGCGGTGAGATCGGCGCTGCGGCGCTTATCGATCTCCGTGAGCCGGTGATTCAGCGCCTCGACCAGCAGCGCGCGGCGCTTCGGGTTGTCCAGCAGGTCGTCCTGGAGATACGGATTGCGCCGCACGACCCAGATATCGCCGAGCACTTCGTACAGCATGCGCGCGGAGCGGCCCGTGCGGCGCTCGTTGCGAAGTTCGTCGAGCACGGCCCAGGCTTCGTCGCCCAGGAGCCGCATGACGATTTCACGATCGGAGAACGACGTGTAGTTATAGGGGATTTCGCGCAGACGGGGCTCGACATCGAGCGCCAAGGCGGCATGGGCGCCGTTCGGATCGAAGGCTTGAGGTGCGTTCATGTTCGACGGTTCGGTGTGCCGGCGGGCGCGCTTCGAAAAGCGGAAACGCCGACGATGCGCGTGGGGGCGCAAATTTTCGAATGAGACTTATCTTGGCGAAGGCCGCCGGGTCACGCAGCGTGAAACGCGGCGAAGTGAACTCCATCACGGCGCCTTCGATGTGCCCTGGATCAACGCCACGATCGCGCGCGGCGCGCATGCCGCTCGGCCGCCGGGTGCGACGCGCGGGAGACATGCGCCCAAAAATCGATCCGAAGCTGCCGGTGCATCTGCCGATCCTGATTGCTGATTCGTAAAAGGAAATTCTAACTCATCGCGGTGACGCGCGTTCGCGGTTGCTAGCAGCGAGAAGGGGCTTTTGCGTGCGCATTCGCGACGCGTTCGTGTCATTTTCGACGCTTTTTTGCACGACCGTCCGGACGGTAGAAACGCATGGCGTGCCCGGAAGGCGCGCGGTTGGCGCTATCATTGATGCTTTCGCCCTCAAAAACCCGCGCGCACCGTTGCCGCGTGACGATTCCACGCATGACACATCCCGACTACCTGAAGAAAGTGCTGACCGCGCGCGTGTACGACGTCGCGCGGGAGAGCGAGCTCGAACCCGCGCGCATCCTGTCGGCGCGTCTGCGCAATTCCGTGTTCCTGAAGCGCGAGGACAACCAGCCGGTGTTCTCCTTCAAAATTCGCGGCGCTTACAACAAGATGGCGAATCTGTCGGCGGACGAACTCGCGCGCGGCGTGATCACGGCGTCGGCGGGCAATCATGCGCAGGGTGTGGCGCTGTCGGCGGCGCGGCTCGGCTGCCGTGCGGTGATCGCAGTGCCGACCACGACCCCGCAGGTCAAGATCGACGCGATCCGCGCGCATGGCGGACCGACCGTCGAAGTGGTGCTCGCGGGCGAATCGTACAGCGACGCGTACGCGCGCGCCGTGCAGCTTCAGGAAGAGCGCGGCCTGACCTTCGTGCACCCGTTCGACGATCCGGAGGTGATCGCCGGACAGGGCACTATTGCCATGGAGATCCTGCGCCAGCACCAGGCCCCGATTCACGCGATCTTCGTGCCGATCGGCGGCGGTGGACTCGCGGCGGGCGTCGCGGCGTACATCAAGGCGGTGCGGCCGGAGATCAAGGTGATCGGCGTGCAGACCGAGGATTCCTGCGCGATGGCGCAGTCGATCGAGGCCGGCAAACGCATCACGCTGAACGAAGTCGGGCTGTTTTCGGATGGCACGGCGGTGAAGCTCGTCGGCGAGGAGACGTTCCGGCTGTGCAACGAATTGCTCGATGAAGTCGTCACCGTCGATACCGACGCGCTTTGCGCAGCGATCAAGGACGTGTTTCAGGACACCCGCAGCGTGCTCGAGCCGGCGGGATCGCTCGCTGTCGCGGGCGCCAAGCTCTACGCGGAGCGCGAAGGCATCGAAGGCAAGACGCTCGTCGCGGTGACGTCGGGCGCGAACATGAACTTCGACCGCATGCGCTTCGTCGCGGAGCGCGCGGAAGTCGGCGAGGCGCGCGAAGCCGTGTTCGCCGTGACGATTCCCGAGGAGCGCGGCAGCTTCAGGCGCTTCTGCGAGCTCGTCGGCACACGCAGCGTGACGGAATTCAACTACCGCATTGCCGATGAAAAGGCCGCGCATATCTTCGTCGGCGTGCAGATCAAGTCGCGCAAGGAAACGGCGCAGATGATGTCGTCGTTCGTCGAGCATGGTTTCGCGACGGTCGACCTGTCGCACGATGAACTTTCGAAACAGCACATCCGTTACATGGTCGGCGGTCATTCGCCGCTCGCGCGGGACGAACGCCTGCTGCGCTTCGAATTCCCGGAGCGCCCGGGCGCGCTGATGAAGTTCCTGTCGTCGATGGCGCCGGACTGGAACATCAGCCTGTTCCATTATCGGAATCAGGGCGCGGATACCAGCTCGATTCTCGTCGGCATTCAGGTGCCGCAGTCGGACAACGCGGAGTTCGAGCGCTTCCTCGCGACGCTCGGCTATCCGTGGTGGGACGAAGGCGCGAACCCGGTGTACAAGCTGTTCCTGGCTTAAGCAGCGATGCCGAAGTTCACGCTCGAAGACAAGCTCGTCGTCGCGATTTCGTCGCGCGCGCTTTTCGATTTCGAGGAAGAGAACCGCGTCTTCGAGACGGGCGATCTCGCCCAATACGAAGCGTTGCAACGTTCACGGCTGGAGACGCCCGCGAAGCCGGGCGTCGCGTTCGGGCTGATCCGCAAGCTGCTCGCGCTCAACGCGGGCGAGCAGCGCGTCGAAGTGGTGATTCTGTCGCGCAGCGATCCGATCAGCGGTCTGCGCGCGTTTCATTCGTGCCGCGAGCATGGTCTCGCGATCGAGCGCGGCGTGTTCACGCGCGGCCGCTCGCCGTTCGCGTATCTGAAGCCGCTGCGGGCGTCGCTGTTTCTGTCGGCGAATCCGCACGATGTGCGCGACGCGCTCGCCGCCGGTTTTCCAGCTGCGCGCGTACTGCCGGAAACGCCGCGCGCCGCGAGCCGTTATGCGGACGAGATTCGCATCGCGTTCGACGGCGACGCCGTTCTGTTCTCCGACGAAGCCGAGCGCATCTTTCAGAGCGAGGGGCTCGGCGCGTTCGTCGGCCACGAAACGCAAAAGAAGGATTCGCCGCTTCCCGGCGGCCCGCTCAAACCGCTGCTGGCGGCGTTGAACAAGTTGCAGCGCATCGCCGACGACAACGAAAGCAAGTCGCCGATGCACATCCGCACCGCGCTCGTCACCGCGCGCTCCGCGCCCGCGCATGAGCGCGCGATCCGCACGCTGATGGCCTGGGACATCGAAATCGACGAAGCGATGTTTCTCGGCGGCCTCGACAAAGGCGAATTCCTGCGAGAATTCGAGCCCGATTTTTTCTTCGACGATCAAATTCGCCACTGCGAATCGGCCCGCGTCGTCACCGCGACGGGGCATGTTCTCAGCGGCATTGCGAACGCATCATGACACCCGATCAATCTCCGCTCGGCAAGCCCGTCCACTACACCGAACAGTACGACGCATCGTTGCTGTTTCCGATCGATCGCAAGCGCGCGCGCGATTCGATCGGCGTGCCCGCGCGTCTGCCATTCTTCGGCACGGATATCTGGAACGCCTATGAATTGTCGTGGCTGAACCGGCGCGGCAAGCCGCAGGTGGCGGTCGCGACCTTCTTCGTGCCGGCGGACTCGCCGAATATCGTGGAGTCGAAGTCGTTCAAGCTGTATCTCGGCTCGTTCGCGCAGACGCAGTTCGATTCCATCGACGACGTGCGCGCCGCCATCAAACGCGACGTATCCGCGATCTGCGGCGCGACGGTGTCGGTACAGCTCGCGGCGCCCGGCGACTTCGGCAAGCTGACGATGGAAGAATTCGACGGTTTGTCTCTGGATCGACTCGATCTCGATTGCGAGGTTTTCACGCCGGATCCGTCGCTCCTGAAGGCGGCGCACGACGAAACGCCGACCGATGAGACGCTGTTCTCGAATCTGTTGAAATCGAACTGCCCGGTGACGGGACAGCCGGACTGGGGCAGCGTGCAGATTCGCTACTACGGCGGACAGATCGATCATGCGGGATTGTTGCGATACATAGTTTCTTATCGCGGACATACCGGGTTCCATGAGCAATGCGTCGAGCGCATCTTTATGGACATCATGCGGGAATGCAGACCGGAGCGGCTGGCGGTGTATGCCCGATACACGCGGCGCGGCGGGCTCGACATCAACCCGTTTCGGACGAACTTCAATCTGCCGATGCCGGATAATGCGCGGCTGGCGCGGCAGTAAAACAGATTAATGATGACGCGGCTCTGCTTTCGATGAACCAGAGCCGCGATCGCGCTTACGCCTTCTTATAAGCCACGCAATCCACCTCGACCTTGCAGTCGATCACCATCGACGACACCACGCACGCGCGCGCCGGCGGATTCGCGCCGAAGTACTCTTTGAAGACCTTGTTGAACGACGCGAAATCGCGCGGATCGTCCAGCCACACGCCGCAGCGCACGACATCTTCCGTGCCGTAACCGGCTTCCTTCAGAATCGCGAGCACGTTCTGAATCGCCTTGTGCGATTGCTCGACAATGCCGCCGTTGATCACCTCGCCGTTTTCCATCGGCGTCTGGCCCGACACGAACAGCCAGCCATCCGCCTCGACCGCGCGTGCGAACGGCATGTGCGCGCCGCCTTGTCCCTTGCCACCTTCCACGCCATAACGCTTCATCGTCCTGCTCCTTTTTCCATGCGATAAGAATTCAAAACGCGCCCTGCGCATCGAGCTTCGATGCCGCGCCGCGCGCCACGAAACGTCCCGCGCGCGCGCCGGTCACGGCCTGCTCGCGATACGTCAAAACGCCATTCACCCACACCGCGTCGATGCCGTCGGCCGCCTGCTGCGGCTTCGCGAACGTCGCGGCATCGCGCACACGCTCCGGATCGAACACGACCAGATCCGCGTGATAGCCGACCTTCAACTCGCCGCGCTCCGTCAGACCGAAGCGCCGCGCCGACAGGCTCGTCATCTTGCGCACCGCTTCCTCGAGCGAAATCAGCGCCGTGTCGCGCGCGTAGTGGCCGAGCACGCGCGGAAACGCGCCCCACAAACGCGGATGCGGCAGCGGATCGTTCGGCAAGCCGTCGGAGCCGACCATCGTCGCGGGATGCGAGAGGATGCGACGCACGTCGTCTTCCGACATGTTGTGATACACCGCGCCCGCCGGCTGCAGGCGCTTCGCCGCTTCCTGCTGGCTGACTTTCCACTCGTCGGCGACTTCGCGGATCAGCTTGCCCGCCATCTCCGGATGCGGCGTCGACCACGTGATCGTGATGTCGATATCGCCCGTGACCTGCTTCAGATCGAGCGTCGACGAACTCCGGTTGTACGGGTAGCAATCGCAGCCGACCGGCTGGCCGTCGCGCACGGTTTCCATCGACTTCAACACTTCCGTGCTGCGTCCCCAGTTCGACGGCCCCGCGCACTTCAGATGCGAGATCACCACCGGCACGCGCGCATGACGGCCGACGCGATACGCCTCGTCCATCGCATCGAGAATCGCGTCGAATTCGGTGCGCATGTGCGTCGTGTAGAGCGCGCCGGCTTTGGCGAGCGGCTCGGCCAGCGCCTGCACTTCTTCCGGCGGCGCGCTGAACGCCGATCCGTACGCGAGCCCGCTCGACAAGCCGAGCGCGCCGTTATCCAGCGCTTCTTCGAGTTGCGCGCGCATGCCCGCGACTTCATCGGCGCTGGCCGCGCGATCCAGCCGGTCCATATGATTGTTGCGTAGTGCCGTATGCCCGATCAGTGCGCCGACATTCACCGCCGGACGCGCTTCGTTGACGGCATCGACATACGCGGCGAAGGTCGGATATCTGAATGCGGTGGCGTCGCCGAGCAGGTTCATCGGATCGGGCGGATCGCCCTTCAACGTCACCGGCGACGCGCTGATGCCGCAATTGCCGACGATCACCGTCGTCACGCCCTGCGTGATCTTCGGCATCATCTGCGGCGAGCGGATCACGTGCGTGTCGTCGTGCGTGTGAACGTCGATGAAACCGGGCGCGAGCACTTTGCCCTCGGCGTCGAAGGTTTCATCGGCATGCCAGCCGGACAAGCCGCCCGGCGCCTCGATCGCCACGATGCGCCCGTCGCGCACGGCGACATCGCGCTCGACGGCGGGCGCGCCCGTGCCGTCGATCACGCGCGCGCCGACGATCAGCGTGTCGGCTTTCAACGATTCCATGATCAGTCTCCCAAAGGTTGACGCTCGCCGCCGCCGCGATGCGAATCGAGCGCGTGTTTCATGCGGCGCAACAGTTCGCGGCTGTGGTCGGCCTGCTTGACGGCCAGTTCGGTGACGAGCAAATCGAGCGCCATCATCATCGCGTAGCGCGACGACGACGGTTTGTAGATGAAATCCGTTTCGATCGCGATAACCGGAATCAGCCAGTCCGCAAGCGCGCCGAGCGGCGACGCGGGCGCGGTCAGTGCGATCACGCGCGCGCCGTACTGTTTCGCGAGCTGACAGCTTTCGACCATCTCCGGCGTCTGCCCCGTCACCGATAGCGCAACCACGAGATGTTCTTTCGATAACGTCGACGCGACCATCCGCTGCAACAGCCCGTCCTGATAGGACGCGACCGGCCGTCCGAGCCGCACGAGACGAAAACGCATCTCGTCGGCGAGCGCGGTCGAGCCGCCGCCCATGCCGAACACGTAGATCATCGATGCCGCGGCGAGCGCGTCCGCGGCTTCGGCGATCGGCGCGGCGGCGAGCGCGCCCTGATTCTGCGCGAGCGTCGCCTGCACTTCCTCGAAAATGCGCGCGGCGAGCGAATCGGGCACCGCATCAGGCTCGCGCTTCAGAAAGCGCTGACCCACGGCCGCCGCCTGCGCGAGCCGAAGCTTCAATTCGCGCACGTCCACGCAGCCGACCGCCTTCGCGAAACGCGTCACGGTCGCGATGCTCACGTCCGCCTTGTCGGCGAGCGCACCGATGCTCGCGCGCGATGCGCCCGTCAGGTCGTCGAGAATCAGCGCGGCGACCTTGCGCTCGGCGCTGCGCAACTCGGGCGCGCGCTCCGCGATGCGTGCGACGATGTCGAAACTGAGCATGTCGGCGTGGCCGTTCATATCGGGTTGCGGGTTTACGTGAAGCTCGTGTTACTAAATAACATTTCCATCGCGGATGCTACTTTGGTTAACATAGCACCGTCAACTCTGATGCGCATCGAGTCGTGCGCAAGGTTTATTTAAACGGACGATGGAGTAGCAGCACATGAAAGTTACAAACTATCAGAACGCGACGATCGACCCGTTCGGCAAGGGTCTCGGCATGGTGCCGGGCACGGGCATCCAGTTGAACGACGCGTCGCGCCTGCAATGGAATCTGCTCGAAGAGGACGTGAGCCTGCCCGCCGCCGTGCTCTATTCCGATCGCATCGAGCACAACTTGAAGTGGATGCAGGCGTTCGTCGGCGAATACGGCGTGAAGCTCGCGCCGCACGGCAAGACGACGATGGCGCCGCAACTCTTTCGCCGTCAGCTCGACGCCGGCGCGTGGGGCATCACGCTCGCGACCGCGCATCAGGTGCGCGCGGCGTATCGCGGCGGCGTGCATCGCATCCTGATGGCCAATCAGCTCGTCGGCAAACGCAACATGGGCATGATCGCCGAGTTGCTCACCGATCCGAATTTCGAGTTCTTCTGTCTGGTCGATTCAGCCGACGGCGTCGATCAGCTCGGAGAATTCTTCAGTTCCGTCCGCAAAAAGCTGAACGTCCTGATCGAGCTCGGCGTGCCGGGCGGACGCACCGGCGTGCGCGACGACGCGCAGCGCGATGCGGTGCTCGCTGCGATCGCGCGCTGGCAAGGCACGATCGAACTTGCGGGCATCGAGTTGTATGAGGGCGTGCTGCAGGACGAAACGAAAGTTCGCGCGTTCCTGCAAAGCGCGGTGGACGTCACGCGCAAGCTGATCGCGGACGGCAAGATCGCGCGCAAGCCCGCGATTCTCTCGGGCGCGGGATCGGCATGGTATGACGTCGTCGCTGACGAATTCGCGAAGGCCAACAGCGACGCGATCGAAGTCGTGCTGCGCCCGGGCTGCTATCTGACGCACGATGTCGGCATCTACAAGAAAGCGCAGAGCGAGATCTTCGCGCGCAATCCGATCGCGAAGAAGATGGGGCAAGGTTTGAAGCCGGCGCTGCAGTTGTGGGCGTATGTGCAGTCGATTCCCGAACCGGATCGCGCGATCATCGGGCTCGGCAAGCGCGATTCCGCATTCGATGCGGGCATGCCCGAGCCGGCGAAGCATTATCGTCCGGGCAATGAAGCGCCTCGCGATGTTTCGCCCGACGAAGGCTGGGAGATTTTCGGCCTGATGGACCAGCACGCGTACTTGCGCATCAAGCCGGGCGACGACGTGAAAGTCGGCGACATGATCGCGTTCGACATCTCGCACCCGTGCCTGACCTTCGACAAGTGGCGTCAGATTCTCGTCCTGGATCCGAAATACCGGGTCACCGAAGTGATCGAAACGTTCTTTTAAGCTTTCTCTTCGACGACGGCCGCTTGCGACGCGTTCGCGGCCGCCACTTCCTGAATGCGTCCCTCGAACATGTGAAGCGCGCTCGACAACGCTTCGATCGCTTCATCGGGCAACGAAGCCATCGTGTCGTGCAGAAACGCGTTGCGACGCGGCAGGCTTTCTTCGGCCATCGCGCGCCCTTGCGCCGTCAGCGCGACATTCGACACGCGATTGTCGCGTGCATCGACGCTGCGCACGATCCAGCCGAGCCCTTCCAGCGTCTTCAACTGCCGCGTCAGCGCGCCCGGGTCCACCTTCAAACGTTCGACGAGCCTCTTCTGCGACAGCACGCCCGCGTGTTCATGCAACGCGAGCAGGATGCGCCAGCGCGGCATCGGCTGGCCGACGGCCGCCTCGAACGCCGACATGAACGCGCGATACGTGCGCCCGAACTGCTGCACCACGGCGATACGGTCCTGTTCATTCATGCTTTCGATTTCCGTATTCATTCGGCGAGGATGACCGGTTCCTGCGGCCCTTTCAGGCGCACCGGCGGCACACGGCGCGACTGCCACAGCGACACCACCGCGACCACCGCCGCCACTGCAAGGCCGATGTGAATCGCGGCGACGAGCGCCTCGCGCGCGGCTTCGAGCAGCATCGCCCCGCTATGGCCAGCCGCCGTCAGTTGCGAGAGCAACGCCTGCTGCCCTTCGCGGTTGATGAGAATCTGCGGATCGGAGAGATCGCCGACCCAGCGCATCGCGTGATCCTTTTCGAGCGCGAGACTCACGCCGCTCGCGTACAGATGGCTCACGAGCGTACCGGTGAGCGCGGTGCCAATCATCCCGCCGATCATGCGCAGCGATTGCAACAGCGCCGTCGCGATACCCAGATGCGCGCGCCCTGCGGTCTGCTGCGCGAACACGGTGAGATTCGGCATCACGAAGCCGAGACCGAGGCCACCGAGCAGCATGATCACGAGCAGCAGCGAGCGCGGCATGTTGTGCGTGGCGACGACGATGCCCAGACACGAGACGGCGAGCAACGCGAAGCCGACATACAGCATCAGATTGGCGTTCTTCAGGCGCGTGACGATGCGCCCGTTTACGATACTGCCGATCGTGATGAACACGACGAGCGGCGTGATCATCATGCCTGCGTCTTTCGGCGACATGCCGAAGCCGCCCTGAAACAGCAACGGCGCGTAAAACAGCAACGAAAACATGGTGAAGCCGCCGAGAATCGCGAGCGTGAAGAGCGCGGCGAGCGCCTTGTTGCGGAACATGTCGACGGGCAGAATCGCGTAGTCGCAGCGCATTTCCCATTTCCACAGCGCGACGCCGGCGGCGACGCTCAGCGCGAGCAACGCGGCGGTCTCGGCGCCGAGTCCATGCTTCGGCAGCATTTCGACGAACAATTGCAATGCGCCGAGCGCCACCGCGATGAGCGCGGCGCCGGGCCAGTCGAGGCGCATTTTGCCTTCATGCGCGACGTGGCGCAGATGCGGCAGAAAACGCCATACGAAATAAAGCGAGACGATGCCCACCGGCAGGTTCACATAGAACACCGAGCGCCAGCCGTAATATTGCGTGAGAAAACCGCCGAGCGACGGCCCGACCGCGTTCGCGATGCCGAACGCCGAGCTCATCAGCACTTGCCAGCGCAGGCGCACGACGTTGTCCGGAAAGAGATCGGCGATGCACGCGAACGCAGTGCCGACGAGCATACCGCCGCCGATGCCTTGCAACCCGCGCGCCAGCACGAGGAACATCATGCTGTTGGCGAGTCCGCAGAGCACCGAGGCGACGGTAAACACGACGATCGACGCGATCACGAACGGCTTGCGTCCGTAGTAGTCGCCGAGCCGGCCGAAAATCGGCACGGTGATGACGGAAGTCAGAAGATACGACGTGGCGACCCACGCGTAGAGATCGAAGCCTTTAAGCTCGGCGACGATCGTCGGCAGCGCGGTGCCCACCACCGTTTGGTCGAGCGCGACGAGCATCGTGACGAACGAGACGCCCAGCATCGCCATGAGGGATTCGCGGAAAGGCAGGACCTGTCCGCTGGAATGGTGCGCGGCTGTGTGAACGGCCATTTTTTGTAGACGCAATGATTGACTAGTCAATTGAAATGGAATCATAGCACGGCGCCGCGCTCTAATTTGCGTGGCAACTCACCATTTACCGGACAGAAGACATCGCATGGAACCGACGCCGATCATCACCTCGCCGCTCACAACCGAAGATTTTGCGGCGCTCACACGCGCGAAGGAAGCGCTGGAAAGCCCCTCGCTGACGATGAAGCTGGCGAGCGTCGTCGGGGCGCCCATCGAAAAACTGATGGGCCGCTTGCCTGCCGCCGCGCAAGAGAAGGTCGACGACGCGACGCAACTGGCGCTGAGAAAGTGCCTCCAGCTCGCATTGCGCACGCTCGGCAAGAGCGCGCCGTCCAGTTCGCTGCTCGCGCCGCCTCCCGACAAACCGCACAATCTGATGCACAAGCTGGCCGTCGCGACGACCGGCGCGGCAGGCGGCGCTTTCGGGCTGTTCGCATTGCCTGTCGAATTGCCGGTGACAACCACGCTGATGTTCCGCTCGATTTGCGATATCGCGCGTAGCGAGGGCGAGGACGTGCATCGCGTCGAAACCCAGCTGCAATGCATGATGGTGCTCGGCATGGGCGGCACCAAAGCCAGCGACGACAACACCGATCTCGGCTATTTCATTGTGCGCGGCGCGCTCGCGCAGTCCGTGTCGCGCGCGACGAACGAGATCGCGGCGAAGGGACTCGGCAGTCATGGATCGACGGCGTTGCTCAAGTTTTTGCAGACGATCGCATCGAGGTTTTCGGTGCAGGTCAGCGAGCAAGTGGCCGCGAAGTCCATTCCGGCGATCGGCGCAGTGCTCGGCGCGATGGTCAACACGGTGTTCATCGACCACTTCCAGCAGATGGCGCATGGCCACTTCACCGTGCGCAGGCTCGAGCGGCGCTATGGCGCGCCGGCCGTCGAACGTGCCTATCAGACGATCGAGGTCATGGGCGGCAGATGAGTCCGGGGCGCGGCGGTCGCGGCGTCGATAAACGCGGCGGCGCGCGCGAGCGCGTCGCTTGCTTCGGGCATGAACGGCGCCCAGATCTGGAAGATGTGCGGAACGTTGCGCCAGATCTCCAGTTCGACGCGCACGCCGGCCGCGCGCGCTTTAGTCGCGACGCGAGTCGAATCGTCCAGCAACAGTTCGGTGTCGCCGACCTGAATCAGCAGCGGCGGCATGCTTTCGAACTGGCCGAATACCGGCGAGGCGTAAGGATGTCGCGCGTCGGCTGCGCCGAGATACTGCGCGGCCACGCGAGGAAAGATGGCCGCCTGATACATCGGATCGCGGCCGTCGTTGGTTCGCATCGACGAGCCGCTGCAGGTCAGATCCGTCCACGGCGAAAACAGCACCGCAGCCGCGGGAAGCGGATCTCCCGCGTCGCGCAGCGCGAGGAGCGTCGCGAGCGCGAGGCCGCCGCCGGCCGAGTCCCCTGCAATCGCGATCCATTGTGCCGGAATGCCGTCTCCGAGCAAGCGACGGTATGCGGCAACGCTATCGTCGAGCGCTGCGGGAAAGCGATGTTCCGGCGCAAGGCGGTAATCGAGCGAGAAGACGCGCGCATTTGCCTGCGTGGCCAACCCGAACGTAATCGCCCGATGACTGCGCGGCGAGCAGAAGTAATAGCCTCCACCGTGCAGATAGAGAATGGTTGCACGTGGATTGGTCGGCGGTGTGAGCCATTCGCCGCTCGCGTCGCGCGTATCGAGCCGCCAGCCTTTCGGCACGCGCGGCGACCAGATTCGACGCGAGGCGTAGCTTCGCGCCAACTCGACGTCGAGTTCGGGCTTCGCGCTGTGCGGGCGCATGCGCGTGCGTACGGCCCAGCAAGCCAGGGTGCTCTGCCAGCTCATCGTTGATTGATCCGGCCGGTGCGTTTCAATTCGCCGGCATCACCTGACCGCGGATCTCGCCAGTCGGATTTTCCTGCGTGTGGATGTTGAAGTACCACTGCCCGGTCATCAGGTCGTTTACTTGTTGTTCCGATAGCGTCGCCTGTCCCTTCATGGGACTCGCGAGGGCTTTCGTGTCGATGGGCACTTGCACTTTCGCGTTCTGACCGACCGGCGCGGGGCCGTGGAAATGAGCCATCGTCACGGGGCCCGATAACTCCGCGTAGGTTGCGGTCCAGGTGAATACTTTGGTGTCGGTATCGAACGTCGCGTCCACTGTGCCGTGACCTTTGCTCACGCGCGGCGGGACTTCACTCGAGGGCTGGAGATTTGCTTTCAGGGCGACGGTGTCCGCACGAGCCGCGCCTGACGCGAGAATGGCGAACATCAGAACGGTCGTCCAGCGTACATGTGGTCTGCATGTCGAGGTCATGGCTCTTCTCCTGTTTGGCGGACAGCGCGTTTTCGATGCGATGACCACATCGCCATGGTAGAGCATCCGAATGCGGGATGCGCTTCGCTTCAGTGGCAACAGGCAAACATGCGAAAAGGGCGCCTTGCGGCGCCCTTTTCTAACTAGCTAAAGCTCGGTATTGCTCCGATGGCTTTAGAAGCGGTGACGGATACCCGTCGAGAGAACGACTTGACGGCTGCTCGTCGAAGTCGGAACGCCATTGATGCCGGCAGCCGGATACACGCCTTCGTCACCGCCGCTGGCGATCTGCACTACGCCTTCAGCATAGATGTCAGTGCGCTTGGACAACGCGTAGTCCGTCTGCAGGCCGAACTGGTGCGCATGGACCGCGGCGTCGCTCAAGAAGCTGTCGCGGTAGCGGCTGTACGTGTACGCAGCGCCCAGCGACAATGCCGGGGGGAGCGCGTAACGACCGTTGACTTCGTAGTTGTTGGTGATAACCGAACCGTCGGACGAGTTACGATCCAGACGGGTCTGCGTCCACAACGCGCCGAACGTCGCAGCGCCAATCGAATAGCTCGCGCCCGCGCCGAACGTGCGCTGACGAACGTCGGTGGCGACTTGGTTGTCGTCGTTGTTCAGGAACACGAAGTCCGTAATCGCACCCCGAGCATTGCCGCCGACACCGTTCCCTTGCATGTATGCGAGGCCGAGCTTCAGACCAGCGTTCGCGTAGCCCGCGCCGATGCTGTATGCACGGTTCGCTGCGAAGTTACCCACGTTCGAAAAGCCATACAGGCCGCTGAACGAGAAGCCGGCGTAGTTCGCGCTTTGGAACTTGATCGAGTTGTTCTCGCGGAAGTCGTCGCCGTTCAGGTTATCCAGATTGCCCGGGTGCGCGAAGTACGTACCGCCCCACGTGCCAGTCGCGCTAAGCGGGCCGAGGTAGTCGGTCACGGAGTCGGTCTGGCGACCCAGCGTTACCGTACCTGCATTGGTCGACAGGCCGACGAAAGCCTGACGGCCGAAGCCGCTGCCGCCAATCGAGGTGCCGTTGGTCACGTCGAAGCCGTTCTCCAACGTGAAGATCGCCTTCATGCCGCCGCCCAGATCTTCGGTGCCGCGCAGGCCCCAACGGCTCATCTGCACGTTGCCGCCCTTCATTTGGAACGAGCTGCCCTTGATGCTATCGGAGCCATCCGTAGCCGGCACGTTATTCACGTACGTGAAGCCTGCGTCGATCAAACCATACAGCGTGACGCTGCTTTGCGCGTTCGCAGCGCCTGCGAACGATGCGGCCAGAGCTGCGATGGCCGTGACGATCAAATTCTTTTTCATGCGAGTTCCTTTGCTGAGTCGTGAGACTCGATGGGTTGCTTCAGGCCGAACGCCTGTCGAGCTTGGATTGCCTCTTTGCTCGTTTAGCTCAGCACCGATATTCGGCACGACAAAGTTTATTGCCCGGTCTTTTTGAGAAACGGCCAAACGAAACACAAAAGCCTTTTCGAATAATTCGAAAAATGTAATTTCGATATGGATAAATACTTACGGCGCCTGAACTTACAGATCGCATCACACGGTCGTCGCCGGTGCGTTGTGAGGGTTTAGTTGCACACATACGACAGTGGTTACATTGAGACACCTGATCGAGATCAGAAGCCTCCGATTTCCGAACATCCCTTTGCGCTATAACATCGCGCACGCGAGGCTGCGCTCCAACCGCTTGCCTCCTTCGCATACTCGAAGCGTCTAAAAGCGTTTCTCAAATCGCTCGCCCAATGAATCAACTTCAAGCGATGCGCGTCTTTCTTAAGGTGTCGGAAACAGAGTCATTCGGCCGCGCCGCTGCCGCGCTCGATCTCTCCAACGCCGTGATAACGCGCTACGTCTCACTGCTCGAAGCGCATCTCAACACGCGCTTGCTGAACCGAACCACGCGCAGCGTCTCTCTCACGGAGGCTGGGCGCGCTTATGCCGAAGGCTGCCGTGTGGTGATCGATCAGATCGAGACGATCGAGGCATCGGTGGGAACCAGCTCCGTCGATCCCTCGGGCACGCTCAAGCTGGTGGCATCGGCATCTTTTTCATTGCTCGGGCTCACGCCGATGCTGCGCGGATTCATGGAGCGATATTCGAATGTGAAGCTCCGTGTGACGCTGTTGCATCGTCCGGTCGATCTCGTCGCGGAAGGCTTCGACGTCGGCATCGTCGTGCCGCATCTCGTCAACAGCGGCATGCTGATCAACCGCCCGCTGGTGAAAGTGGCGGCCGTGCTCGTCGCATCGCCGGCCTATCTTTCGCGGCGCCGTGCGCCCGACCGTCCGGCGTTGCTGGCGGCACACGCGTTTCTCGCGCCAACCGCGGATATTCATGGATCGACGTGGTCCTTTGTCGGACCTTCGGGCATGGAGGAAAGCGTCGCCCTCGACCCGGCATACACCGTGAACAGCTCGCACATGTTGCGGCAAGCGGCGCTTTCAGGAATGGGAATCGCGGTGCTGCCGGAGAGCTATGTGGCGCAGGACATCGAAACGGGTTCGCTCGTGCGCCTGCTGCCGGGCTATTCGCTCAAGGATGCGGACAAGGAAGTGTCGATTGTCTACCCGGGACGCCGACACGTGCCGGCCAAGACGCGCACATTCGTGGACTTCGCGCTGGCCCACTTCCGCGACCGCGAACCGGTCGATGCGAGTCACGAGACATTTCTGGATTAAGAAGGAGGCGGACGCGGCGCCGTTGCGCCACGTCGCCCCATCAGGCAAGTGCGGCACCTTTCGCCTGGATGCGCTCGACGAGTTGTTCGCATCGCGCGATCAAGGCAAAGCCTTCGCGCCGGCGTGCGTCGCGGGTCTTCACATGCAGATCCCGACGAAAATCCTTCAGCGCACCAAGCAGCGGCCGATACTGCAAAACGCTGGCCGCCCCGACGACACGATGATGCCAATCCCGTAGATCGTCCACCGTGCCGCGATCGAGCAACTGCCGAAGCGTCACGAGATCCTCGCGGAACGACGATACGAACGCGTCCAGCAATGCCTTCACGGTCGTTTCACTCCCCCATAGCTGAGCCATCGCGCTCAGGTCGAGATCATCGTCGTCGCGCGCCGGCACGTCCGTAGCTTGCGGTGAATGCGCGCCGGTCTCGGGCGCGGCAGCCTCGGTCACCCACCAGCGGTTCAGATGTTCGCGCAACGTCGCGAGCCGGGTCGGCTTGACGAGCCGGTCATCCATGCCCGCGTCGCGGCACCGCTGCAGTTCGTCGGGCGCGGTGCTCGCCGTGATGCCGAGAATCGGCAGGCGACGCGTCGTGCCGGCTTCATCGGCCCGGATCCGACGCGCCAGTTCGTACCCCGTCATGTTCGGCATGTGGCAGTCCGTGATCAGAAAGCCATAGCGCGTATCCGCCAGCGCGGCGTACGCCTCGGCACCATCGTGCACGACATCGCAGGCGAAACCGAGCAGCGAGAGCTGATGACGGATCAGTTCCTGGTTCACCGGATGATCCTCGGCCACAAGCACGAGTTTGCCGCTGCGCAGTGCGTCTTCCCGGTCCGGCGCCGCCATCTTTGCTTCGTGGCGGAGCGTGAGTCCCGATGCGATCTGCGGCATGCCTGTCAATGCTGCGACGCAAGCCGCGCCAAGCCCGTGCCATGAAATCGGATTGACGCTCACGCGGATGTCATCTTCGAGAATCCGGTATCCGGTGGGCTTTGGCTTTTCGGTCATGTGAATCACGCGCGAACCGAGCGGAAGCGCGAGCGTGTGCGTATCGCTCAGAAAGACGATCTCGATGTCGTCGAGCGACCCCGGCTGCGACCGCGCGAGTTCGTTGGGCGTGTAGCGCTGCAACGCGAGACCGAGCGCCTCGCCATAGTGCATGAGCGCTGCCGCTACTCGGTCGTCGTCGATCGCGACGATGCCCCGCTTTCCGCGCAACCCGTCGATCTGATATCGCAACGTTTCGATGGGCATTGCGAGACGAACGGTCATCGCCGTTCCGACGCCGATCGCGCTTTCGAGACTCATCGCGCCGCCCATCAATTCGACGAGACGATTGCAGATCGTCAGCCCGAGCCCGGTGCCGCCGAAGCGGCGCGTCGTGGAAGTCTCCGCTTGCACGAACGGCTCGAACAGGCTTTGCTGAGCCTCCGCGGCAATCCCGATGCCGGTGTCCTTCACACATAGTTCGATCACCTGTTCCGATGCGCCCTGCTCGATCGCGCGTACGTGGAGCGCGACATCGCCCTTGATCGTGAACTTGATCGCGTTACTCATCAGGTTGAAGAGAACCTGCCTCAGGCGCACGCTGTCGCCCCTTACCGTCGCAGCCACTTCCGGCGCCACGTCGACCCGCACGCGAAGACCCTTTTCGTGCGCCCTTCCGGCGAGCAGGCCGACCGCACTATCGACGAGTTCGCGCAAATCGATCGGAGTCGACTCGATCGTCAACCGGTTGGCCTCGATCTTCGAATAGTCGAGGAGATCGTCCAGGATCTGCAGGAGCGCACTCGCGGAATCCTGAATCATGCCGAGCATCTGCGACTGATCGGAATTCATCGGCGTGTTCTGGAGCACTTCGACGAGCCCCAAAACGCCGTTCATCGGCGTGCGGATCTCGTGACTCATCATCGCCAGGAAGTCGTCCTTCGCGCGCGACGCGGCTTCGGCGATATCCCGTGCTCGGGCGAGTTCGTCCGCGCGGGCGCGCTCCACGCTGGCATCGGCCCAATAGCCGCTCCAGACCACGGCCCCGTCGTCCTCACGCTGCGCGACGAGGTCGGCGCGAATCCAGCGGGTAACGCCTTCCACCGTTGAGCGAAACTCGGTATGCAGCGGCTCGAGTGTGCGCGCCGACGCTTCGATTTCTTCGAGCAGACGCGCGCTGTCGTCGGCGTGAATGCGCGTCAACGCGTGAATCGGATCGTCAGCCAGTGCGACGACGTCCAGTGCGAGCAACTGCCGGGTATCGCCGTCGATATAGGGAAGGCTGTATGTGCCGTCGCTTGCGCGCCGCAACTGGAACACGACTGCCGGCAGCGATCGCGTCACGTCGCGAAGCCGCCGCTCGGTTTGCCGCGCGCGGGTTTCGGCGTCGCGGATATCGGTGATGTCGATCATCGTGCCGACGACGCCCGCTCGCTCCCCGTTCAATGCCGTGAATGCGCCGGTCCAGAAAAGGCCGCACCGCGGGTGATTCTGATTGTCGAGGAACTCAGCTTCGACTTCCTGTCGCTGACCGGTGGCCAGCGTCGTACCTGTCAGTTCATTCAGCACGCGGCTATGCGCTTCACCCCACGCCGTCACCTCGAGGCTCGTGCGCCCGATAATGTCTTCGCGCTGTACCCCGAGCACTTCCTCGAAGGCGCGATTCACCATGATGTAGCGGTTCTGCATGTCCTTCGCGACGAGCGGGTACGGAACCACCTCCATCATGGTTTGCTGAAAACTGAGTTGCGTCCCGAGACGCTGCTCCGTTTCGATGCGCCGGTTCATTTCCTGTTGCAGTCGAATGAAGGCGCGCAGCGTGACTAACAGCACGGCGGCAATGCCGATGAGCGCCGGCAGCAGACGCAACGCCGTGACGTTCCAGCCGGCGGATCCAGCCGTCTGCGGGCCTCCGGATTGCGACGCCCCCGATTGCGCGAATGCGCGCCCGATGAGCAGATCGAGCGGATGCAACTCAGAGTGCATGGCGTAGTTAAGCCTTCCCGGCGGGCTCGGCGCGACGATCATGTCGATCTCGCCCCGCTGAAAGGCCGACGCGGCCCTTGCCCAATCGCTGAAGTGCTTCGGTTGGAACGTGACGCCGAGCGATTTCTCGATGTCTTCCAGTGCGACTTCTGGCCGCTGGAGCGACTCATCGGCGGAGTCGCCCGTTGCCTCGATCAATCCGACGGCGACGGGCTTCAACGTGCGCAGATAACTGCGCTCGGGTTCGTCGAGATTCAGCGTGGCTGCTGCGCTCTTCGGTTCGGCCCGGACGCCAGCTGTTGGCTGTGAGGCCCTGGTGTGAACATGCGACTCGGCTGCCTGGCTGGATAGCGGGACAGTCACGCTGATCAGGGCGAGTAGAAGCAGACAACGTGCGAACAGAAATCTCAATTCGAACCCCTCGGATACGAGGCCGACGCGTGCAACGAAAGCTGCGTGGCCGGCCGGGCAAGCCCACGATGTCAGTCCACCGCTTTTGACGGACGAATGCCAACGCGCTTCATGCTTGCCTGTCGAAGCAAATGAGTTGAGTCTGATCCGCAATGCATCGGAATCGAATAAGAACCGTCCCAATTTGCTTTAGAATCGGGCGTTGCTGACGGCCACGCCGACTCAGATCAATCCGACCTGCTGCAGATATGCAACCATTTCCTCTTCGCTTTCGAGGCCCAGCTTGCGCATGCCGCTTCGCTTCTGCGTCGCGATTGTCTTGCGGCTTCGCCCGAAGTGATCCGCGATTTCGTGAATGAGAAGGCCGCGTGCATAGAGCTGAAATACTTCCCACTCTCGCCGGCTCAATACGCCTGCGCGCGCCGGCGATGTCGCCGGCAGATGACTCACCGCCGCCTCCACGCGCGGCGAAAGGAAGCAGCCGCCCGCCTCAGCCACCGATATCGCGTCGCGCAAGTATTCGAGTCCGTCGCGCTTGTCGATCAGGCCATCCACGCCGAGTTGAACCAGGCCCGCCAGCATTCGCGTCTGTGAAATCATCGTCAGGACGATGACCTTCGGGCGTCGTTCCTGCCACGCCAAACGCCGAAGAAAAGCGATCGAACTGCTTTCGCCGTCGATACCGCGCATGCCGATATCCGAGAAAACGAAGTCGCACGGCGTCGTATCGACCGCCTCCGCAAGCTCCAGCGTGTCCCGCGCGGTAGCGACCACTCGTATCGCGCCGTCTTGCTCCAGGAAGCTTTGGATTCCTTTGATGACAACCGGATGGTCGTCCGCAACAATCGCTCGTTTCAGCGTTTTTGTTGTCATTGTTTGTGCGTTCTGATGAAGTTGTCCGGCGCGCCACAGTCGTCGACCGACTGAGCGCTGTCTCCTTGCCGGCCTTTACTGCTAACCGCCCCCGCGCTGCCCAGTCCGCCTTAGATCAAGCCGCTGTCTGCGATGAATCGATACAAATCAGCGTCGGTCGACAGATCGAGCTTTCGCATGGCCGCACACTTCTGCGCGCTGATTGTCTTCACACTACGGTCGAGTTCCTTCGCGATCTCGGTGACGTTCGCGCCGCGGGCATAGCGCTCGATTACATCCAGCTCACGACTCGTGAGTCTCTGACGAATGAAGCGTGCATGACTTTCAGAGTCCGCGAGTGCCAGCATTCGGCGAATGCCTGGTCCGAGGTAGGTCTCATTGGCGATGGCCGAAACAATGGCCACGTAGATCAGGTCGAGCCGGTCCTCCTTGCTCAGGAACGCATGCGCCCCTGCCTCCAGTGCTTGTTTCACGATCGAGGCGTCGTCGTTGCGTGACAGGACGACGATGCGAACTTCGGGATACCGGTTCGCTATATGCTGAATCAGGTCGATGCCGTCACCGTAGCGCCCGCCCGGCATGAAGAAGTCGATGATCGCTACGTCGCATTCGCCGCGAGCCAGCGACTCTTCGAGCTGTGTCGAATTCGTGCTACGACTCACCACTTCCACACTGGGAAAATTCCCGGCAAAACGCTCGACTGCAAGGATGACGAGAGGATGGTCATCCGCTATCGCCAGTCTTATCCGTTTAGCGTGCGAGAACACTTGGCTCCCGTTCCCGAACTCCATTGACTCCAACCCCTTATCGAACTGCGGACCCGATTCTGAATCCGGAAATGAAACATAAGCATCGGATACCGAATTATTTAGATACATAAGACGCATCCGAAATCAAAAACGCACAACAAAATTCATCCGAGTCCGCGCGCGCGAACGAATGCGAACAATCCGGGATCGTTTCGTACGCCGAGCTTATTCATCGCGTCGCGCTTCTGGCGACTGATGGTGCGGACGTCGCGCTCGAGCTCTCTCGCGATCTCTGTAATTGAATGACCTTTGGCAAACAGGCGGACGACTTCGATCTCTCTCGGCGAAAGGCGCGGCTCCTCGGCCGAAAAGTCCGTCTCCGTGCCCGCCTCCGCGAGCGCGGCGAGAAACGACGCGCTCACGAAGCGACGTCCGACGCTCGCATGCCGCACGGCCGTCCCAACGAGTTCGATCGGCTCGGCCTTGCTGACGAGGCTCATCGCGCCGGCGTTCAAGATGGAGCGCAGAATCGCGACATTGCTGACGCTAGTGAGCACGACGATGCTGACGTTTTCGAAATCCTGACGCACTTTGCGGATGAGACGAAGGCCGTCATTCGCATCTCCACCCGGCTCGGGCATGGCGAAGTCCGTGACCAAAACGTCGCATGACTTGACGGCAAGCTCGGCCAGCAAAGTGCTCGCGTTATTTGCCTCGCCGACGACCTCAATTCCACGGTCTGCGGCAAAGAGCGCTTTCATCCCAAGGAGTACGAAAGGATGATCGTCAGCCAATATTATTCGAAGCTTCAAGAGGCCCCCATTGAAGTTGCTGGTCTTGGTGAGTTTGCTTGGGTCGACCTGCTCAGCGGATTAATCCGAGACGGTAATCGATAGGCGCGCTTTTACCCGAATCTGTGCTCGACAAAATCGATGATCAAATACGGTGAAAATGCCTAAATCAATGACATCAAGCAAAATTATGTTCTTTATTCTCTTGAATAATTACTTCAAAAATAGGACGCGAATAAATCACAGGCCATAGGAGAAGTCCGATTAGACATCGCCGTTCGCCCCACGCATATCGAGAGATTAATATGTCCGGCGAGAAAAGGGGGAGCGCGCGCGATAATTCGGAAAGCGCCTTGCCGAAGCGAAAAAATGGGCCTCGGGCTAATTCAGCCGGAGGCCCATCCTTTCGATGCGCAAATCGTTTCCTGTTCGTCAGAACGGGATATCGTCGTCCATGTCGTCGAAGCCGCCGCCCGCCGGCGCGCTCGGGCGGCTCGAACCGGCGCCTGCGCCTCCCGCTCCGCCACCGCTCGGGCGTCCGCCCGCAGGCGCGCGCCCGCCGCCGCCGGAACGCTCCATCGGCGCGCTTCGGCTGTAGCTGCCTTCATCGCCGCCGCCAACCGCGCCGCCGCGGCCGCCGAGCATCTGCATCTGGTCCGCGACGATTTCCGTCGAATAGCGCTCCTGGCCCGATTGGTCGGTCCATTTGCGCGTGCGGATACGGCCTTCGATATACACCGACGAGCCCTTCTTCAGATATTCGTTCACGATCTCCGCGAGCCGGCCGAAGAACGCCACGCGATGCCACTCCGTGAGTTCCTTGAATTCGCCGGAGCTCTTGTCCTTGTAGCGGTCCGTCGTCGCGAGACGGATGTTGGCCACGGCGTCGCCGCTCGGGAGGTAGCGGGTTTCCGGGTCCGCGCCCAGATTGCCCACGAGAATGACCTTGTTGACTGATGCCATGATTTCTCCGGTAGATTCCTTGCTAACTGTCAGCCGAATGCTGGGATTGGAACGATCCGGTCTTCAGACGTGGATTCGCCCATACCAGCCGGCTTTGATTCGATGGTTCAACTATCTGTCAGGCCACGCGCTCGGCCCTGCGCGGCGGCGGTTTCATCCATGCTGCGACAACGAGCCATGCGAGCACCAGCCCCGAACAGGCGAAGAAGACCGCACTCGGCCCGTCGAGCTTGAGCAGCCAGCCGCCGATCACCCCGCCAAGCGCAAGGCCGATCGACTGTGTCGTGTTGTACACGCCCGCCGCCGCGCCCTTTCTCGTGCCCGGTGCGAGCTTCGACACCAGAGACGGCTGCGACGCCTCGAGCACGTTGAAGCCGAGAAAGTACACGAACAGAATGGCGGCCACGGACCACAGCGTATGGGGAGCGGCGCCCAATAACAACTGGCCGATCAGGATAAGCCCGATCGCGCCCAGCATGACGCTCTTCATTCTTCCACGTTTCTCTGCGGCGATGATCGCCGGAACCATCATCACGAAAGCGAGCGCCATCACAGGGAGGTAAATCTTCCAGTGCGACGCGACCGGCAGCCCGCCTTCCTCCAGAATGCGCGGCACGACGAGAAAGAGCGCCGTCTGGGTGGCGTGCAGCACGAGCACACCGAAGTTCAAACGCAGCAGCTCGACGTTGTGCAGGACTTCCGCGAACGGCGCCTTGACGTGGACTGGATGCGCCGGCGGATCCGGCACGATCCAGAACACGACGCCGATCGCGAGGATCGACAGCACGCCGATCACCGTAAACAGTCCGCTCATGCCGACCCAGTGGAAAACGATCGGCGCGCCGACGATCGCCACCGCGAACGACACGCCGATACTGCCGCCGACCATCGCCATCGCCTTGGTGCGGTTTTCCTCGTGAGTCAGATCGGCGATGAACGCGATCACCGCCGACGACACCGCGCCCATCCCCTGAATCACGCGCCCGGCGATGATCCACGCCATCGAATGCCCGATGGCCGCGACGAAGCTCCCGAGCGCGAACACGAGCAAGCCGAACGCGATGACCGGCTTGCGCCCGAACTTGTCAGAAATCCAGCCGTAGAAGATATAGAGCATCGACTGCGTGACGCCGTAGGCGCCCAGCGCGATGCCGACGAGCAGCACGTTGTCGCCGCCGGGGATGGTTTTCGCGTAGACGGAAAACACCGGCATGATCATGAACAGACCGAGCATGCGCAGTGCGAAGATGGCGGCGAGCGACACGGTCGCGCGCAGCTCCGGCGCGGAGAGACGTGTAGACGTGGCAGACGGATTGGACATCAGAAACGGGAAAAGGATGAGGGTCGCGTCGGGCCTGGCCTGCGGCGCAGGCAGGCGCGGTCGCCTTGTTCTTGCTCGTAACGGCACTATATGGAACGAATCGCCTGGGCGTACGGCTCGTTGCGCCAGCGCTCGCTCCGCACACGGCCTGCAAGTCCCCGCGCCGGCCGATTGACGTGCATCCGGCCCTCGGGCCCGGGAGCTGCGCCCTTCAAAAGTCGTTATAGTAGCAGGTTTGGTTCCCTCTCTTTCCGCCCGGCAATGGCTGTATGGCCCGTCCGGGCCGATGAAAGCGCCGCTGAAATCATCCGAAAGCATCCGAAAAAACGCCGGAACGAACTCGTGGAAGAAATTCGCATTCGTGGGGCTCGTACCCACAATCTGAAGAACGTCAATCTCGACTTGCCGCGCCACAAGCTGATCGTGATCACGGGTCTGTCCGGGTCGGGCAAGTCGTCGCTCGCGTTCGACACCCTTTATGCGGAAGGCCAGCGCCGTTACGTGGAAAGCCTCTCGGCGTATGCGCGGCAATTTTTGCAGTTGATGGAAAAGCCGGACGTCGATTTGATCGAAGGTTTGTCGCCTGCCATTTCCATCGAGCAGAAGGCCACGTCGCACAATCCTCGCTCCACCGTCGGCACCGTGACGGAAATCCACGACTATCTGCGTCTTTTGTACGCGCGCGTCGGTACGCCGTATTGCCCGGATCATCTGATTCCGCTGGAGGCGCAAAGCGTCTCGCAAATGGTCGATGCCGCGCTCGCCCTGCCTGAAGAAACCAAGCTGATGATCCTCGCGCCGGTGGTGGCGGATCGCAAGGGCGAGCATGTCGAACTGTTCGAGGAAATGCAGGCGCAGGGTTTCATCCGTTTTCGCATCCGCTCGGGCGGCGGCACGGCAAACGAGGGCGTCGCGAAAATCTACGAAGTCGATTCCCTGCCGAAGCTCAAGAAGAACGACAAGCACACGATCGACATCGTGATCGACCGCCTGAAAGTGCGCCCGGACATGAAGCAGCGCCTCGCGGAATCGTTCGAGACCGCGCTGCGTCTCGCCGATGGCCGCGCGATCGCGCTCGAAATGGACACGGACAAGGAAAAGCTCTTCAGCTCGAAGTTCGCGTGCCCGATTTGCTCGTACTCGCTGCCGGAACTGGAGCCGCGTCTTTTCTCGTTCAATAATCCGATGGGCGCGTGCCCCGAGTGCGACGGGCTCGGCCAGATCACGTTCTTCGATCCGAAGCGTGTGGTCGCGCATCCGTCGCTGTCGCTCGCGGCGGGGGCGGTGAAGGGCTGGGACCGGCGCAACCAGTTCTACTTTCAGATGCTGCAGAGTCTCGCGGCATTCTATGAATTCGAGATCGACGCGCCTTTCGAAGACTTGCCCGAGAAAGTGCGCAAGATCCTCTTGTACGGCTCGGGCAAACAGGCAATTCCCTTTTCGTACATCAATGAGCGCGGGCGCGCGTCGGTTCGCGAGCATGCGTTCGAAGGCATCATCCCGAATCTGGAGCGACGCTATCGCGAGACGGATTCTGCCGCCGTGCGCGAGGAACTCGCGAAATACCAGAACAATCAGCCCTGCCCGGCTTGCGAAGGCACGCGCCTGCGGCGCGAAGCGCGCTTCGTCAAAGTCGGCGCCAATGACCAGGCGCGCGGCATCTACGAAATCAGCGGCTGGCCGCTGCGCGATGCGCTCGGCTATTTCCAGACGCTGCGCCTAGAGGGCGCGAAGGGCGAGATCGCCGACAAAGTGATCAAGGAAATCGTCGCGCGGCTCTCGTTTCTGAACAACGTCGGGCTGGATTATCTGTCGCTGGAACGCAGCGCCGAAACGCTTTCCGGCGGCGAGGCGCAGCGCATCCGGCTCGCGTCGCAGATCGGCTCCGGGCTCACCGGCGTGATGTACGTGCTCGACGAGCCTTCCATCGGCCTGCATCAGCGCGACAACGACCGGCTCATCAGCACGCTCAAGCATCTGCGGGATATCGGCAACTCGGTGATCGTGGTCGAGCACGACGAGGACATGATCCGCATGGCGGATTACGTCGTCGATATGGGACCGGGCGCGGGCGAACATGGCGGCGTGATCGTCGCGCAGGGCACGCCGGTTCAGGTGCAGAAAGACGCGAACTCGATCACCGGCCAGTATCTGTCGGGCAAGCGCACCATCGGCTATCCCGCCGAGCGCACCAAACCGGACGATCGCATGCTGCGCATCGTCGAGGCGCACGGGAACAATCTGAAGCGCGTGACGCTCGATCTGCCTGTCGGACTTTTGACCTGCGTGACGGGCGTCTCCGGCTCGGGCAAGTCGACGCTCATCAACGACACGCTGCAGCACGCGGTCGCGCAGCATCTGTACGGCTCGGCGACGGAGCCCGCGCCGTACGAGTCGATCGAAGGTCTCGAGCATTTCGACAAGGTGATCGCCGTCGATCAGTCGCCGATCGGCCGCACGCCCCGCTCGAATCCGGCCACCTACACGGGGCTCTTCACGCCCATCCGTGAACTCTTCGCCGGCGTGCCGGCAGCCAAGGAGCGCGGGTACGATCCGGGCCGCTTCTCGTTCAACGTGAAGGGCGGGCGCTGCGAAGCCTGTCAGGGCGACGGCGTGCTGAAGGTGGAAATGCACTTCCTGCCGGACGTCTACGTGCCCTGCGACGTGTGCCACGGCAAGCGCTACAACCGCGAGACGCTGGAAGTCCAGTACAAGGGCAAGAACATCAGCGAAGTGCTGGATCTGACGGTCGAGGCGGCGCACGAGTTCTTCAAGGCGGTGCCGGTGGTCGCGCGCAAGCTGAGAACGCTGCTCGATGTCGGTCTCGGCTATATCCGGCTCGGCCAGTCCGCGACGACGCTGTCGGGCGGCGAAGCCCAGCGCGTCAAGCTTTCGCTGGAACTGAGCAAGCGCGATACCGGTCGGACGCTATATATCCTCGATGAGCCGACGACCGGATTGCACTTTCACGATATCGCGTTGCTGCTCGAAGTGATCCATCGGCTGCGAGATCAGGGCAACACGGTCGTCATCATCGAGCATAATCTCGACGTGATCAAAACCGCTGACTGGGTGATCGACCTCGGTCCGGAAGGCGGCGCGGGCGGCGGGCAGATCATCGCTCAGGGGACGCCGGAACAGGTCGCGAAATCGAAGGCGAGTTTTACCGGCAGATATCTGGCACCCTTGCTGCAACGGGCCAAATCGGCGGCCTGAACCACGGGCCGGGCCTCGCGGCCGGGCGCGCCAGCCGGGACCGCTGGAAGCGCCGCGCGCGCCGCGGCAAGAATAACCGTCTTACGCAGCAGGGGAAAGGAACGCAGTCATGCCGAAGCGCAACGAAGCTGCCAACGAAGAAGCGCGTGTACGGGACCTGCCCACCCGGCACGTCAGGCTGACGAGCGACATGAGCTTGCCGAAGCTGTCCGCGGTGGAGATCGGTAGTTATGCCCTCGCGCTCTTCGCAATGTGGCTGGTGCTCGATCTGAAACTGCTCGGCGGCCTTCTCGCCGGCATGCTTGTGTTCCAGCTCGTACACATGATTTCGCCGGTGATCGAGCGCCATGTGGTGAGCAAGGGCGCGCGGCTCATCGCGGTCGGGCTGATTTCCGCCATCATCGTCGGCGGGCTGACGGGCGCCACCGTCGCCACCATCGAACATTTCGAACACGACGTGCCGAGCCTGCAAAAGCTGCTCGATCAGTTGATGACCATCACGTCGAGCGCGCGCCTGCGCGTACCGGACTGGATCGCGAACTATCTCCCGGTCGATGCCGGCCAGATGAAGGACAAAGCCACCGAGTTGATGCACAGGCACGCCGAAATGCTCCAGCAAGGCGGCAAGGAAATGGCGCGCGGTTTCGGGCACATCGTGATCGGTATGATCATCGGCGCGATCATCGCGGTGAGCGCGCCGCGGCCTTCGCATCACCGCTTGCCGCTGTCCACGGCGCTCATCGCGCGCGTGTCGCGCTTCGCAGACGCGTTTCGCCGCATCGTGTTCGCGCAGATCAAGATTTCCGCGATCAACGCCGTCTTCACCGCGCTGTATCTCCTCGTCGCGCTGCCGATCTTTCACGAAAGGCTGCCGCTTTCCAAGACGCTCGTGCTGGTCACGTTCATCGTCGGGCTGCTGCCGGTGATCGGCAATCTGATCTCCAATACGATCATCGTCGGGATTTCGCTGTCGGTGTCGTTCGGCACGGCGGTCGCGTCGCTCGCGTTTCTGATCGTCATTCACAAGCTCGAATACTTCCTGAATGCGCGCATCATCGGCGGCCAGATCGAGGCGCGCGCGTGGGAACTGCTTCTCGCAATGCTCGCGATGGAAGCCGCGTTCGGCATTCCGGGCGTGATCGCCGCGCCGATTTTCTATGCGTATATCAAGCGTGAGCTGATTTATCTGCGGCTCGTCTGATCCGGCCGCCCCGAATGAAAACGCCCGCGATTTGAACTGCACCCCAAAAGTTGGACAACCGTCCAACGACTTGGGGTGTTTTTTATGAGCAAGCACAGCGCGCAATTTAAGCGAGCCGTCGTCGAAGACTATCTGTCAGGCAAATATGGTGGTAGTGGAGCAGTGG